>JAJFHW010000014.1 GCA_021775385.1 Hyphomicrobiales bacterium
CATCAATAATAACTTTCTTATATTCACTTTTAGCAGGTTCGTTCAGACCATTCCATTTTAGCATTATGTTAAAAACCGGAGCGACAATGGCTGAATAGCCTTCAACTGAATAGAGCTCTTCAAATAGTTGAGTTGTTCTGTTGCGACTGTCTAATAAGGTTTTTGATCTATATGATATATAGGTATGTAGCAGAGAGAAAATACCGACTAGAATTGTCAATAAACCTAAAAAACTACCATTTGGACCAAACAGGCTGGTCAATAAACCATCTAAACTTTCAAACATTTTTGAATACCCAATTTTTTTTTATTCGTTTCATAATTTTTAACAAAAAAAAATCGAATTATGAAGCAAATCTTTAATTTAAGGTATTTAGCGGAAAGAGCTGGCTGTTGGTATAAATGATTAAAGAGAAACCTTGGTGGAATGGGAACCTATTATATTTAAGCTAATTGGTTCCCATTTTTGTTTTATTACTTAAAAGACTTTGTTACAGGCTCTTGATGGGCAGAGGTATGTTGTGCCGTGGCCGATTGCGCCGCCGGCTCCTACGCTGCCGATACCGATGCCAACAGAGATACCTTTTATAAGAAGCGTTCTTTTGTCATACCAAAGAACCACACCGACACCAGAGCCCACATCAAAGTTGCCTATGGCTGCGTAAAGTGCTCCGCCAACATTACTGGGGTTGTCCGTAAATGCTGACATAACTAGATCATTTCCAACACCCAAGATAATGCCCCCAAAGTAAGTTTTTGAAACATAAAGAGGAGCTCTCCCTCTTTGGTTTACTGGGAGAGCAAGCCCAGTTTCGCGCCCGTATCCACCAGCCACTGATACAGAAGATTGGACACCAACTGATAGTGTTCTAAATCCAGCTTTTTGTAGGGCAGTTAGTACGGCTCTTGTTTGCATGTCCTGAATAACACTTCTAATTCTGTTTGGATCTTTAGACTTAAGAGCAGCTTTTAAGCGTCTGATCGTTTGCTTGTTGCCGACGCGTCTTAACGTATTGGCAATTGTGCGGATCATTGGTTTAAAGCGCTGTGCTTGTGTTCTTGCGTCTCTCAGTAATTTCTTTTTGACGGATTGTTTTGGCTTAATACATTTTCCGAGTTTCCATTTTAGTCCTCTTTTACAAGCCTTTCCTTTTTTGGTGATTGGGCAAGCTCTTTGATTTTGACCACCACAAGGACGACATACGCCTCTTACATTTGTGAGCCAGCTTCGACACATTCCACCCTTTTTAAAAACAGAGCAGACTTTTTGATTTTTACCACCGCATGCAGCTTGAGCTGGGGTGATTGTTGTGAGCGATGTTGCTAAGCAGATCACGAGAAGAGTGATTTGAGCTTTTATAATTTTTGTAAGTTTGATCATTGTTTTTGTCCCTTGTAGTACGACTGTGTTGCGACTGTTTTGCGTCTAGGGAAAAACTATGGCTTAGCCTATGAATGGAAAATGAATGTTTGGCTCAAGTGGCCGAAGATGAATTATTCTTAATGATATGGTTCTGAAATGTTCTTATTTTGTTGTTTTTCTATGATTAATTCATAGGTTTGCTGGTTTTTAAACCCAAAGGGAGTGTGGGTTATTTTCTTCTTTTTTAAATAGAAACATGTATTTATTGCCAGAAATTAAATTCAAGAGCTTCGGGGGGGAGGCAAATTTTGTCGCTACAGGCTTGTAAGTTTAAAGTGAGTTTGCTTGCTTCTTGTTGTTTGTTTTTTGGAAACTCAGCGATGATATTTATTTCTCCTTCATAGAGGGAGAGTTTTTCTTTGTTAAATGAGAGTGATTTTATTTCTGGTTTGGGAAATGCTTTAATGGCGAGCTTTTCACTATCTAGTGTGATTTCTGTTGGGATTAAATATTCTTCTAATGGTGCGTTTGAATTAATATGCCAGCCGGGTTTAATGCTGATTTTAACTGTAGCTTTTTTGGTTTCTCTATTTAATTTTAGATGAACTTTTACGTTTCCTTTGGCTGTGTCTCGAATAAATCCGGTGTTGCTATTGCTCGCAGCGTTGACAGCATTTACCAATACTCCTCTCATTTGTGGGTTGCTTAAGGCATGGCCTGATAGGGCAGAGGCGAGTAACAAAGTTTTCTTTTTTTGTTGAGGATTGCCATTCTTTTCTGCAATTGCATGTAATAATTTCAAAGCAAGTGCGTTGCCTGAAGGAATTGGATTGTCATCAAGGGGCGGGAAGGCGCTGATACCATCTTTTGTTTCTGTCATTCTAAATGGGGCTGGTTCTTTTTCCCATGGCTTACCAAAACGCAGTTGTAGTTCATCTGCTAGCCTTTGAACTGTTTTCGTAGGCGCTTTATTTAGTTGTCCTGATGGGTTGTAAGTTTCGACCGCTAGTAATGCTAGACCAAGGCCTGCGTAATCTGCCAGTTGTGCTTCAACCCCAATGTTGCCTTTATAACTTGCTCGATAGAGCCGGTCTTTCTTGAGCATGTTTTTTGTGATGTAGTCGGCAGCTTTTTTAGCGGCTGTGTAATAAACTTTGCGCTCCAAAATGTGTGAAGCATGGGCGAGGGCTTCTATCATCATAGCATTCCAAGATACGATGATTTTAAGATCTTTGTGGGGATGTTTTCTTTTGTCTCGTGCTTGTCTTAAAATTTCAAGTTCACGATTTAATTTCTGAAAATAGGTTTGCTTGTTTAGTTTTAAAGATTTGGCGATGTCTGCTGGAAGTTGTTCTAAATGAAGAATGTTTTTCCCTTCAAAGTTTCCGTTTTCTGTGAGGGGGAATGTTTTGTGAATGATAGATGATTTGGATATCTTAGCTTGCTCAATTTCTTCTTTCGACCAGATGTAGAATGCGCCTTCAATTTTTTTGCCATTTTCATCTATTGAATCGGCATCTTCAGCTGAATAGAAACCGCCGTTCTTATCTTGCATGTCACGAAGAATATAATCAAACAAACGAATTGCGGTTTGTTTGTATCTCTCTTTTCCGGTTAGAGCATAGGCCCTGACTAGAAGGTTGCCGATTAAGGCTTGGTTATAGAGCATCTTCTCAAAGTGAGGAACGAGCCAACGTTCATCAACACTATAGCGGTGAAAGCCTCCGCCGACATGATCATGAATACCACCCTTTATCATGCCGTCTAATGCCGCCATTGCTGTTTTTAATGCGGTGTTATTTCCACGCTCAGCTTGATTGAGTAGGAATGAGAGGGCAGATTCTTGCGGGAATTTAGGGGCAACACCGAAGCCGCCGTTAAATTCATCTTTGTTTTTTGTTGTTGTCTCTAAGGCTTCTGCGATTACCTCCGGTGTTATACTGCGCGCTGCTTCTGTTCGGTTCATATAACGGTTTATGCCATCTGCGACTTGTTGGCCTTGTTCTATGAGTGTTGTTTGTTCGGTTTTCCAGAGTTTTTCAATATGTTTTAGTGTGCTCAAGAACTGATCTGGGGGAAGATAAGTTGAGGCGTGGAATGGTTTTGCATTTGCTGTGAGAAAAACAGAATTGGGCCAACCACCTGTTCCTGTCATAGCCTCAGTTACGAGCATAAATTGACTGTCCAGGTCGGGACGTTGTTCTCGATCTACTTTGATTGAGATGAAATGTTCATTTAGGAACTTACCGATTTCTGTGTTTTCAAAACTTTCATGGGCCATGACATGGCACCAGTGACAGGTAGAATATCCAACAGAGAGAAATATGGGTTTGTTTTCTGCCTTTGCTTTTTTTAAGGCTTCTTCTCCCCAGGGGTACCAGTCGACGGTGTTGTAGAGATGTTGGAGGAGATAGGGGGATTGAGCTCCGAGAAGGTGGTTGGCCTTGCGTTGTTCTGAGGTTTGTTTTTTTGAGTTTGTTTTTTCAGCAAAAGCCAGTGAATGACTAAAAAGAATAAAAAAACTAGTTAAAAAAATTTTAAAGAATAATTTCATCGCACCCTCAAGCTATAGAAATCCGTGTTATTTTTAGAGGAAATGCTAATGGATGTTCGAAGTGGATAAAAATCAAATTATCGCGAGGAATTGATCTCTATATATTAATTGGTAGCTA
>JAJFHW010000131.1 GCA_021775385.1 Hyphomicrobiales bacterium
TTACGCGCAATCGCATCTAAACTATGCCATGCCTTCAAAGAAAATTCACCACGACAGTCATTGTACAGAATATCAACAGCATCAGAAGGAAGAGCTGCAACAATTTTCGCTTTGTGATGTGCAGCGCCTCGAACATTCAACACATCATCTGAAGCAACACAAACCACCCGAAGTGTTTCACTCTTTTCATCGCCTTTGGAAGTAACAACTACAGACTGGTCAATTGGATTTTTTCCCCCAGCATTTGGATCTTTTTTCTCATGTGAAAGAAGCTCATCAACTATTTTAATACGCGGCTCAGCGGCCTCTTTATCAGATTTTTTTTGACGTTGTATTTCAAGCTTAGTCGAATTTAAAGATGACATATCTCCCTTAAAAGCAGTAATGGGAAAATCAAAATGCTTTCGGCGATAGGGTTCATTCTTTAAGGAAAAATGCCACCACTCCTTACGGTAATTCTCAAAACCAACAGCTGCCATTTCACGAACCAACAAATCACGATTTTGACGCGCATTTAAAACAACAGGAGATTTCGTATGACTTTTTTCATGAAAACAATCATACCCAGTTCCAAAATCAAGACTGTTATCAGCATAGCGCGCATCAACATCTTCAAAGCAAGCTGCCTGCCTAGACGTGTCATGCTTCGGTTGCATTTTTGGAGGCAAAGCAACAATCGTTAAATCAACAGTGCTTCCTCGAGAATGAGTAGAACGCCGCGCAATATAACCAAGGCCAAACAATTTGGATTTTTTTAATGTCGGATAAAATTCAGCCTTGGTTTCCTTATCATTCGGATTCTTAGCCCAGGCGATAAAATCATTCACCGCTCTCTGAGGCCTGTAACAATCATAAACCTTTAAAGAAAGGCCCTTCGGTCGTAAACGTTTTTGTACCTTTTTCAAGGCTTTAGCAGCCGGTGATGTTAAAATACACTCCGCCGCTTCATACCCCTTAACCGGCCGACCCAAAAAATTATGAGACCCAAAATATCTCATCTCTTGCAAAATACTCGGATCAACAGCTTTCAAATGGGTAAAATATTTTGGTAACTCACCTGCTATTGCCAGTGATGGTGCAAGTACAAACGCAGGTGTTAGTACCAATAGAACAAAGAAAATAGTTAGCGAAAAGCTGAATAGAAAACATCCATTCAATATAGACAAAGCACGCTTTTGAAATGGTACAAAAAAATCAACCATCACACCCTCACAAACTTTAATTAAGTCTAGAAATTACGGACGCCGACCAGTCGACATATTCGAAAGGTACCGACCAGATGCCCACCCTGAGACAGATTTCCAGCTAACAATACACCAACGGCTTTTTCGTGACCCAATTGACTTACACTGACGCACAGTCACATTTTTTCCGTTATGAGGAATTCGCCCGACGATTGGGTATTTTGTCCCTGGCCCTCTGCGAACATTCAATTTATCAGGATAAGTATGATCAATCACGCGGTAGTACTTACCAGCAGAACCACCAACAGGTTTACGATTGTTATAAGTTAGATACTTGCCAGAAGCCCAACCACTCACACAGCGATACTTAACCAAGCACCAGTTTCGAGACGTACACTCAACCCGCCGCACACCAGAACCATTAGGAGGGATTGCCCCCACAATCGGATAACGAGTAGAGGGTCCCTGACGCACATTCAAAACATCATCTTGGCGAATATCAATCACTCGCCATTTCCCATGCGGGTGACCACAATATTGGCGCGTCTTTTTTATTTCTTTAGGTGGCACCACATAAGCCGTCTGCAAACTTTTCAAACGAGCTTGCGCCTCCCCTTTATAATCTCCATCAGGGAACGCAGCCAAATATCGCCGATAGCCGGAAGCTTTATTTCTTTTTTTTATGCCCTGCCACATTTTATCATCCGCAATGCTACGAATAATCTGGCGCACACGAGCTGCATTTTCATGTTTAGGAAATGTACGCAGAAAAGATTTATACCCATCAAGAGTATTGTCTTCGACAGCTTTTAAATAAGCCAATTGAGCATCCGGCGCACGCTCTTCTGGCTTCACTTCTCCAGGTTCGACAACATCTTCAATTTTAGGCTTTGCTTCAACCTCAACTTTCGAACGTGCCTCACTCCCTTCAGGTAAAAAGTAAAAATCACCCGTGAGTGATGAGCTCTCCCAAGGAGTTTGGGTTTCCTTTGTCTCTTCATGAACTTGCAAACGCACCCGCTTAAAAACGCGCTCAATGGTCAAACCAGGTTCCTGCATAACCTTCACCAAAGCAGCCGTATAGGGAGAGTTCTTCCCCTCTCCATCAGCAGCGACATCACCAGGTGACGTCGCATAAGCAATCAAAGATCCTTTCGGTGCATTAATCCGCGCTAACCCGCGTGATAAAGACCGGGTCGAAGATTTAAATGGATTATCGCGACACGCATCAAGAACCACCACATTAAAACCATTTCCAGCTACATTCATAGCATTGGTCACAACTTCAAGATCAATAGATTCAATCTCAACATCAACGGCAGAGGAAATTTTTGCACTCACCGGAATGAGATAATTACGCCCTCCAACTTGTACACCATGCCCCGCATAATAAAACAGACCAACAGTACCACGACCACCAGCCTCTAATTTTTGCGCAAAGGTTTTGATCGCTCGTTTCATATCATTTTGAGAAAGATCCAGCGAAGATATAACTTCAAACCCAAGTTCACTCAGAACCTTCGTCATCACAATCGCATCATTTTTAGGGTTATCTAATGGAGATGTATGCTTATATGCCGAGTTACCAATAACAAGAGCAACCCGCCCCGTTTCAGCAAACGCTGAGTTAGAAAAGTTCAAAAAACCTAAAGCAACCAAAGATATAAAAATAAAACGTACCATCAGCCAATTCCCAAAAAAACCGAAAATGAAACAAACTTTTATCAAAGGATTATAGCTGAATGAAAAGAAAAATGCGATGTCTGAACGAGAGAGTTTTAGATTAAATTATCTTAATGAACTTGCTTACGTAAATAGATTGATTTGTTTCGAAAGATCTCACCATCGGGTAGTTTAACTTCTTGCAAAACTGCCATTTGCTGCCCATCAGGTGAGAGCCGGCGAATAACAGACATCAACACAACACCGTTCATGGCCGCTGCACTATTCAACTCATGACTGGAAACAACCGTGATAGAAAGCGCGTCAACCAGATCCCCTCCATTAAACGGAGCCAATTCACCATCTGGTTCTCCGCGTAGTGAGATTTGATGTGTTTTATTATCATGGTCTGTCCAGCTCATATCAAAGACAAGCTCCTGATCATCATCATGAATATGATAAGTCGCGGCCAAAGGCACCTCACCTTGCTCAAAATGACAAAGCTGAACATCCAGCGCCCACTCACCTAAAAACAAATCATATGGCTTACTCATAATAATCTCCAAAAATCATAAAAGTTTAACCATCAAACACAAAAAAACCGCTCGCACTCTATGCAAACGGCTAGAAAATTCAAAATAAAATAAACCAGATTATCTCTTAAAAAATCAAGATAAAATGGAGCGGGCGATGAGATTCGAACTCACGACCCCAACCTTGGCAAGGTTGTGCTCTACCCCTGAGCTACGCCCGCTTAAAATGGGTAATCATCAAAAAAACAGAAAAAAGATCCCAGAGCTTAACCTTGTTTTTTAAGAAATTTCTTAAAAGTATAAAGCCCCAAAACCTCGTATGAAACAAGATGATGTGGAGCGGTTCTAGATCATTCCGACAAACTTGTCCAGAGCAAAAAACCAATTTTTTTATTCATTCGACCCTACAGAGAAAATAACTAAACAAATAGCTATTGAAAATCAGAGTTGAAAAGCCCACACTTAATATAGAAAACAAACCAATAAACTATAAAGAGAGAATACCCGTGAGTGAATTTGGACAAGGATCTAATCAAAATGACCCTTCCTTAATAAAAAAAGATCTAATCAAAGACAGCACCACCCAAACATTCATGGATGATGTGATCGCAGAATCTCAAAAAGTTCCAGTGATTGTAGATTTCTGGGCACCCAATTGTGCCCCATGCGCCCAATTAACCCCTGCACTTGAAGCTGCTGTAAGAGAAGCCAATGGCACAGTTAAATTGGTTAAAATTAATACCCAAGCATGCCCAGATCTTGCAAGCCAGTTCCGCATCCAATCGGTTCCAACAGTTTACGCCTTTAAAGATGGTCAACCAGTTGACGGGTTCCAAGGCGCTATGCCCGAAAGTGAATTAAAAAAATTCGTAAAAAAACTAAGTGGCGCAGGCGAAGGCATGGCAGAAATCATCGCTGAAGCTGAAGAAAAAAGAGAAGCCGGTGAAGCTCAGGTTGCCGCTGAGCTCTACTCTCAAATCCTTTCACAAGACCCTCAAAACCCAGACGCCATAGGCGGTCTCATGAAATGCTATATAGACATTGGTGAGATCGAAACAGCTCAACAAGCTTTAACTATGATGCCAAAAGAAATTGAAAATCATGCCGCGATTATCAGCGCCAAAGCCGCATTAGATCTGGCCCTCAAATCTGGTGATACTGGTGATCTAGACCAACTCATCACTGAGTGTCAGGCCAACCCAGGAAATCATGAAAAGCGGTTTGAATTAGCAATCGCTTATAACGCAAGCAACAAACAAGCTGAAGCTATTGATGAACTCATTGCAATCTTAAAACATAATATGCAATGGAATGATGGCGCTGCACGCACACAATTGCTAGAATTCTTTGAAGCATGGGGCCCAAAAGATAAAAACACTATTGAGGGAAGAAAAAAATTATCATCCCTCCTTTTCGCTTAATTTAAAGTGTAAACTAGCCCCTGAAGCAAAAAAGCAACCAAAAGAGTAACTAAAAAAACTAGAACATGCCGCTTAAAAGCGGGGATGTTCTAGTGGTTACAATAAATACTCATTTATTATCCTATTCCGCATCGCGACACATTAATTGTTGCAAGCAAGAAGATAAAGTCATGACAAGCCCAGCGCATAAATACCGCCAGATATCAGATTTACCTGAAACAATTCCGCTTTTTCCTTTGAAAAACGTGATTTTGCTTCCTCGTAGTAATTTACCTCTAAATATTTATGAACCCAGATATCTGCAACTGACAGATGATGTGCTTGGAAATGAGCGACTAATCGGCATGGTTCAACCAGAGACAGGTTTTGAAGCAGAACTCTCAGCAGATATTTTTGTACCCCTAAGAACAACCGGTTGCATCGGCCGCCTAACAGAGTTCTCTGAAACTGAAGATGGTCGTCTCTTAATCACATTAACAGGCATTTGCCGGTTTGATATTTTGAACGAAGAAAAAACAGACCTGCCATATCGTTTGTTCAAAGTCGATTATTCAAAACATGAGAAAGACCTTGAACAAGGCTTTGGAGAGGAAGAAGTAGACCGAGAAAATCTACTCAGTATCCTTAAAACCTATCTACAACTCCATGAGCTCGATGCCGATTGGGAGTCCATCAACCAATCTTCAAACGAATTTCTTGTGAATACACTCTCCATCATCAGTCCCTACGGAACCGAGGAAAAACAAGCTCTATTAGAAACACCAGACCTTAAAAGCCGCTCAGAAGTCCTCATGGCTTTAGCCGAGATGGATATTGCCTCACGAAATGACGACACGGGCAACACCATCCAATAGACAGACCAACAAACCACAAACCTCATAACTCACTGAAAATGTTAGAATAATGAAAAATTCAGAAGAAAAAAATTTAGAAATAGACCCTAAACTTCTAGATATATTGGTCTGCCCGTTAACCAAAACATCGCTTATTTACGATAAAGAAGCAGGTGAACTGATCTCAAAAAAGGCCAAGCTGGCCTATCCAATTAATAACGGCATCCCCGTCATGCTCCCCTCAGAAGCCAGACAGCTCAAAGATGAGGAATGCTAACTCAATTTATTGCTTCATAAGAAGTTGATATTACTAGATTTTTTATATACGAAAAAAGAACTCAGCCCACTTTGGCTGACTGACATGGCGCAGCGCAAGCGTAGCCCGGCGCAAGCGCCGCACCTCGTAGGCTCACGCGCCTTCAGCGCTTGGAATAGCCGTGAGAGAAAACTAAGTGCGGATGCGTAGTGGGCATCTGAAGCACAAAAAGAAAAAAACCACAAAAAACTATACATTTACCCCAAACTAGGCTATATGCTGTCCTCTTCAAGAAGGTAAAACTATAAAACCTTGTTGATTTTCATGAAAATATGAGCCGCAAGAGCTGTGAAACACTCATTTGGGTGACGCCGCTCCTCTGTGATACAGTATAGAAAGTTGTAATAATGAACATTATTGAACAACTCGAAAAAGAACAAATTGAAGAACTAAACAAAGTTCGCGAAGTTCCTGAATTCGCTCCTGGTGATACAGTTAGAGTAAACGTGAAAGTGGTCGAAGGCGAACGCTCTCGTCTCCAAGCATATGAAGGTGTATGTATTGCACGTTCTGGCAAAGGCCTACACGAAAATTTCACAGTACGTAAGATCTCTTACGGCGAAGGTGTTGAACGGATTTTCCCAGTTTTCTCACCATTGATCGACTCAATTGATGTCGTACGCCGCGGTAAAGTTCGCCGTGCAAAGCTATATTATCTACGTGGTCTTCGTGGTAAAGCTGCACGTATTGCTGAACGCAAAGATTCAAAAGGCACGCTTAATAAGAAGAAAAAAGCTAAATTCAAAGGCTTTGATCGCCCTGAAGGTGATGCTGAAGATCTAACAGTAATCGAAGGTTTGAATGCTACAATTCAAACTCAGATTAATAAGCTTGGCGTTATCAAACTAGAACAAATTGCAAACCTAAGCGATGATGAAATCGTCCAACTTGACGAAGCTCTTGGGCTTAGTGGCAAAATTGAAAAAGACGACTGGGTTTCAAAAGCTCAAGAAGCTATGACAGCAGCAACTGTTGAAGAAGTCCCAGAAGATGAAGACGCTTCTTCTGAAGAAGAAAAAAGCGAATAAGTCTTTATTCTTTTTGAAAATATCTGGTGGCCTGTTTTATTCTATATAGCCAACTTTAGTTTATATAGAAGGTCACCAGTAATTTTCTCCCGATCTAAACAATTCGAATTAATACAGATCATGTAAACCTCGAATTCATCGGCATAGAAAATGATGGCGAAGATCCATACAATTCGGCACGCACAAAAAAAAGATATTGATCAAATTCAAGATCTTTTACAAGTCACCTGGCATGAATCTTACGATAAAACCTTAGGTCATAAAAAAGTCTCAGAACTTATCAATGAGTGGCATACAAAAGAACGCTTAGAAGAAGACATCCTCAAAGAAAACTGTCAATTCCTCGTTTATACTGAACAATGCGAAATTATCGCCACCAGTTTTCTCAACAATCAAGGAAAAGACGCTATTTTAGGTCGGATGTATATTCATCCTCATAAGCAGAGTAAAGGCATTGGATCAGAACTGATGGAAAAGATTTTATCTTCAATCAGTAAAGAGACTTGCATTTCTTTAACTGTTGAGCCACAAAACATCAGCGCCATTCAATTTTATAAAAAATTTGGATTTACAATCCAAGGACCAGGCAGCTGCAGTGAAGACCCTCACGATGAAATACCAACTCTCATCATGAGAAGAAACAGCCAAGACTAAAACTTGAAATTAAGACTATAAATTAAAAGAACGAATATTCATAAACATCAAAAATTTAGCTATCATTTATGGAGACAAAAATGGGCAAGACACTTTACGATAAAATTTGGGACGATCATGTTGTAGAAACTAGCGAAGACGGAACATCTCTACTCTATATTGATCGTCACCTTGTTCATGAAGTAACAAGCCCCCAAGCTTTTGAAGGCTTGCGCATGTCAGACCGAACAGTTCGCGCTCCAGAAAAAACACTAGCCGTTCCAGATCATAACGTCCCAACTGAAGGACGCGCCCAAGGCATAAGTGACCCAGAATCAAAACTACAGGTAGACACCCTTGAACAAAATGCCAAACAATTCGGCATTGATTTTTATGACATGTCCGATAAACGCCAAGGAATTGTTCACATTGTCGGGCCAGAACAAGGCTTTACACTCCCAGGCATGACAATCGTTTGTGGTGACAGTCATACATCAACGCACGGTGCATTTGGTGCGCTTGCACATGGCATCGGCACTTCTGAAGTGGAACATGTGTTAGCCACGCAAACGCTGATTCAGAAAAAAGCAAAAAATATGCGCATCACTGTGGATGGCCAAATCCCGGATCACGTTACATCAAAAGATATCATCCTTGCCATCATCGGTGAAATTGGAACAGCTGGCGGCACAGGACATGTAATGGAATATGCCGGTGAAGTCATTCGTGGCCTTTCAATGGAAGGGCGAATGACAGTTTGTAATATGTCAATTGAAGGCGGAGCCAGAGCTGGCCTAATTGCGCCTGATGAAACAACTTTTGACTATATTCAAGGCCGCCCTCGTGCACCAAAGGGTGCAGCATGGGATATGGCTCTAGCTTACTGGAAAACTCTATATACAGAAGATAACGCAAGCTTTGATAAAGAAATCACTCTAAATGCATCAGACCTTCCTCCGATTGTAACATGGGGTACAAGCCCAGATAACGTTATCTCAATCACAGGAAATGTTCCAAATCCAGATGAAGTTAAAGACCCTGGCCAAAAAGATGCCATGATCAGAGCGTTAAACTATATGGGTTTAACGGCTGGAACAAAAATAACAGACATTAAACTAGATCGTGTATTCATCGGATCATGTACAAATGGCCGCATTGAAGATTTACGTGCTGTTGCTCAATTGGTTGACGGCAAAAACGTAAATGAAAATGTGAATGCCATGATTGTACCAGGCTCAGGCTTGGTAAAAGAGCAAGCCGAAAGCGAAGGTCTTGATCAAATCTTTACGAAAGCAGGATTTGATTGGCGTGAGCCCGGATGTTCTATGTGCTTAGCCATGAATGCAGATAAATTGGAACCAGGTGAGAGATGTGCGTCAACATCAAATAGAAACTTTGAAGGTCGTCAGGGCCGACAAGGTCGCACGCATCTCGTCTCACCTATTATGGCCGCCGCAGCAGCAATTGCCGGCCATTTTGTAGATGTAAGAGACAAAAACTAATATATGGCAAGACGAAGTGATCATAGCCGAGAGGAAATAAAGGAACTCGCCTTAAACGCTACAGAAGAGATAGTAGCTGAGGCGGGTTTCCAAGCTCTAAGCGCCAGAAAAGTAGCCAGTGCCATCGGATATACCGTTGGCACAATTTATTTGGTTTTTAAAAACCTTGATGACCTCATCATGCAAGTTAATGCGCGCACATTAGAAACTTTGTTCAAAGAAGTAAGCGCTCATCAAAGCAAAGATAATCAAAAAGAAAACCTCGTCCAATTTGGCAGTGCCTATTATAACTTTGCCCAAAAGAACCCCCATCTCTGGAGCTTGATTTTTGAGCATCATGTGGTGGACGGCGGCGATATCAATCCAGATTTAGGTGAGCGAATTCAAACTTTGTTTGACCTTGTTGAATCTGAAATCGGTTCGTTAGATGTAAAAAAAGAAAAAACTGAAATTCATGCTGCCTCTCTGGCTCTCTGGAGCAGCGTTCATGGTATAACTATTCTGGCAATTACAGATAAACTCTTTATGGCTGACGGTATTGCACCACAAGAAATGATCGATCAGCTTATAAACAATTTCCTCACAGGTTATTGCGCGAAATAACCTGTGATTAAGCATTTTTGGGTATTTGCCACTGATCAATTCAATATTTTCATGATATAATAATCTCACGAATGTATCTGTATGAGATGGAGATATAAGATGAAAAGTAAAACATCAAAGACAAGCAAAATGTGCTTTGCCTTTTTTCTTTTATTTTTTATTCTGTTTTTCTTTCAATTCATATCTACCTCATCGCAAGCCATACCCATCAGTTCAAAATTTTCTGTAAATACATCACACCCATCATCCACTGAGCACATTAAGAAGATTGCAGTTCTTGGAAAAGATAATCGCATCAGCTTACCAGAAAAATATCAAGCTCTTGCTGCAGGCATCGGGATAATCGGTCAACCTGGGAAAAAAGGCTGGCGTTGCACTGCCTTTTGTGTGGCTCCAAACATCATAGCTACAAATGCCCACTGCATAGTTCGAAACCCAACGGTGGGAAAAAGGCTCAATCTCGCAAAAACGATTTTTATCCTGCCAGCTCTTTCAAAAGCACCACTCAATCATAAATACAAACCCCGCATCTCATATCCAGAATATGTGCATCAAAAAATGCCAGGCCTCTCCATCTATTCAGGCAACTACGCTGAAGCAAGTCATCTAAATTCACAAAAACAAGATTGGGCTTTTACAAAATTAATTCATTCCGTTTGTAAAGGACGTACTCTTGAGTTCGGGAAATCAAATTTAAAAAGAATTCAAAAAGCTGCAAAGAAAAATGAAGTCTTCATGATCGGTTATCACGGAGATAAAGATATGTCTGAACGGCTCTATTCAAATAAGTGCCGTATCCGTTCACGAAATAACAAAACGTTCTTCATGAAAAATCAACGCAAACAAATGACAAGAGAAGCTCTTCTTCTCCCTCACACTTGTGATGCATATAAAGGTTCATCAGGTTCACCTATTTTATTAAATACAAATGGCAGTTATAAAGTAATTGGCATCAATCTCGGCTCATTAAAATACGAACATTTCCGCATCAAACGAAATCGTTTCACTGGTAAAATCATCAGCCGCAAAAAGTTAAAAACTGGCAAAGAAACAAACATTGCCATTCAACCAAAAATATTTGCCGAAGGTTTAAAAAGATTTCAAAAAGAAACCCTTCTCACAAATCTACACCAATTTAAAAAGTTTCAAAAAGGGCTTAAAATTCTGAACTTTTATAAAGGAAAGATTGATGGCCGCTTTGGCAAACAAACAAAACGTGCCATTTATGCCTTTGAAAGAAAGATGCATCTAACACCTATTGGTCTTCCAACAAAAGAGCTTCTCCAAAAACTCAATAGCGTAGTTCAGCGACAGTTGCTAGTAGGCAACCTGAAGGAGCACTAAAAGAATCTTTAAACAATAAAACTTGAAAGCACATCATCATTTGTGATGTCTTCAATATGATATCCGGTTTTATCAAGTTCGCTTTCTAAAACAGCAAAATTATCTGCCTTTTTACTTTCAACTCCCATGAGTATCGTACCAAAATTTCGAGCCGATTTTTTCAAATATTCAAAACGCGCAATATCATCATCCGGGCCAAGCAAATCAAGCAATTCACGCAGTGCTCCCGGCCGCTGTGGCATTCGAATTAGATAATATTTCTTCAAGCCAGCAGCTTTCAAAGCCCTCTCTTTCACTTCCGGCAGTCGTTCAAAATCAAAGTTCCCCCCAGACGCAATACAAACAATCGTTTTACCTTTTAACGTCTCA
The DNA here is from genome assembly GCA_021775385.1 of Hyphomicrobiales bacterium. Lineage (GTDB taxonomy): Bacteria > Pseudomonadota > Alphaproteobacteria > Rhizobiales > HXMU1428-3 > HXMU1428-3. The sequence goes on from JAJFHW010000131.1 coordinate 11,429, forward strand.
CCAGGTATCCAACGCAAAGCATCAACTTCCAATGCTCCAGCCGGTTCTAAAACAATGCCTTCAATATTAAGCATCTCAATGATAGTTTCACACAAGTGATCTTCAGGAATTAGCATCACAGAATTCGGATCAGTATCTTTCAAAAGCTCAAAATTCAGTTGACCCATTTGACCAACAGCTGCTCCATCAACAAAGTTATCAACTCTATCTAACAAGACCCGCTCACTTTGAAGCAAACTTTCTTTAAAACTCGGCGCGCCAGCTGGCTGAACAAAAATCATATCTGTTTTTGGAGAACATTCCTTCATGACCTCAGCTACCCCAGCAGCCAGTCCCCCGCCACCAACCGGTAAAATGAGAAGATCAACGGGTTTATCAATTTGAGAAAGGATCTCTAACCCAACACTTGCCTGGCCCTCAATGATATCTTCATGATCAAAAGGAGGCACCATAACAGCACCGGTTTCATCAGCATATTCAATAGCCGCTTTGTAACACTGGTCAAAAAAGTCGCCAAAAATTTTAATATCAACTTGCTCTCCACCAAAAACCATAGTTTTTTCTCGTTTTTGCTGAGGGGTGGTCACAGGCATAAATATAATACCCTTCACTCCAAAGTGCTGACAAGCAAACGCAAAACCTTGAGCATGGTTCCCCGCAGACGCACAAACAAATTGCTGATTTTTACCGTTTTTCAAAATGGCCTTACGAAAGAAATTAAATGCACCCCGTATTTTATAACTGCGAACAGGTGTTAAATCTTCTCGCTTCAAATAAATATCAGCTTCATAGCGTTTTGAGAGAAATGCATTTCGCTGCAAAGGCGTTTGCGCAATAACAGATTTATGCAATTGTGCTGCAAGTTCAACATTTTCGATAAATTGTGATTTTTGTTTTTGTGACATAATCCATATATGTCAGCTCATTTCTTTGCTGACAAGTGACAAAACCACGCTCCTAGACCAATCAATTAATACAAAGTCACCCTCTTTCTTTATCAATTAACCATACCCTCCCAAAAATCGCCCATTTGAAAAATAATTATGCAGGAGATCTTGAAATTAAACATTGTTCATTTTATATCCTAAAAAAGCTATTTCTTTAAGTAATATTCAGTAAACACACGATAAAACTCGTTAACCCAAAGCAATATCAATCAAAAGGCTAGAAAAAGTGGCTCATTCTCAGTTTGCACTCTTAAAAACCAAAAGATTTCTTCCCCTCTTCATAACGCAAGCCTTAGGCGCCTTTAATGATAACGGCTTTAAGAACGCACTTATCATCCTAGTCACCTATCGCCTGGCAGAAGCACAAGGGTTTAACGGTCCTCTCTTCATAACTATAGCAGCAGCTTTGTTTATTTTACCGTTTTTTCTTTTTTCAGCCACAGCTGGTCAACTCGCAGATAAGTTTGAAAAAACCAAACTCATTCACATCATTAAATTTGCCGAAATCATTTTAATGCTCTTTGCCATAGCCAGTTTCTATTTCAGCTCTGTCACTCTTGGCCTCATAGTCCTCTTTTTACTTGGCACACAATCTACTTTCTTCGGCCCCATTAAATACGGCATCTTACCCCAGCACTTAACAGACGATGAGCTCATTGGCGGCAACGGCTTAATCGAAACAGGAACATTCCTTTCAATTCTTCTAGGCACACTCTTTGGGGGCATCCTCATCTTGATGGACAATGGCCTCACCTACGTATCTATAGTTCTAGTTTCACTTTCAATCGCAGGCTTCATTGCAAGTCTATATATTCCAAGAGCCGAAGCCCCCTCACCAAACATAAAAATTAATTCAAACTTTCTAGCCGAAACAGTAAACATAATGCGCATGGCCAGCAAAGACCGGAATGTGTTCTTATCCATTTTAGGCATCTCATGGTTCTGGTTTGTAGGAACAATTTTCCTCACCCAATTCCCAACATTTGCTAAAGAAAGTTTCTTTGGAAATGAGCAAGTTACCAACCTATTCATAGCGACCTTCACTGTTGGCATCATGATCGGCTCACTGATGTGTAACAAATTATTAAAAGGTAAAATCACTGCCAAATATGTGCCCTTAGCAGCAATAGCTATCACAATTTCAAGTTTGATCCTTGTCGGCATAACATCTTCTCTAACCATTCCACAACCAACAGAAGGCACTCTCTACAATGTTTCAGAGTTTTTAGAGATAAGCGGAGCATCTTTAGTTCTTTTATCCCTTTTTATTATCGCAGCATTTGGCGGAATTTATGCAGTTCCCCTATTTGCAATGGTGCAACATTTAAGTGAACCAAAAGAACTCTCTCGCACAATAGCTGGCAATAATATTATCAATGCCGTCTTCATGGTCTCTGCCTCGCTACTTGCAGTACTAATGATTAGTAATGGTTTTGGCGTACTTGCAATCTTCACCACTACGGCCATCATGAACGCATTTGTCGCTCTGTACATCTGTAAATTACTCCCGCAAGAACTTGTAAAATCCCTCGGTCGTTTTATCTTCCGCACACTTTATCGCGTCGAAGTAAAAGGCATGGAGAATTATGAAAAGGTAGGTGACAAAGCTGTCATCATTGCCAACCACACCTCATTTCTAGATGCTCCTATTTTGGGGTGCTATTTACCAGATACACCTCTCTTTGGCATCAACAGTTACATTGCTGAAAAGTGGTGGGTAAAACCAGCCTTTGCATTATTTGACCTCTTCCCACTTGACCCAACTAGCCCAATGGCTCTGAAAGGATTGATCAAGGAAGTAGCTGGCGGTAAAAAATGCGTCATCTTCCCAGAAGGGCGCATAACTCTCACTGGGGCACTAATGAAAGTATATGAGGGCCCAGGCATGATTGCGGCAAATGCCGGTGCCAAAATACTTCCTATCAGAATAGATGGCGCTCAATATAGTATGTTCTCAAGACTAAAAGGAAAAATGCGTTTAAGCTTATTTCCGAAAATCACCATAACAATCCTGCCACCACAAAAGATAGAAGCACCAGAAAACCTAACTGGTCGCCAAAAACGAGCTAAGATCGGTCGTGACCTTCACGACGTTATGACAAACATGGTGTTTGAAACAAGCAATACAGATCGGACACTTTTTCAAGGTTTGCTTGATGCTGCTAAAATTCACGGCAAATCCTTGCCGATCCTGGAAGATGTCGAACGCAAC
>JAJFHW010000132.1 GCA_021775385.1 Hyphomicrobiales bacterium
CTCTACATACAAGAGGTGGTTGACCATCTCAAACAAAAAACATCACTGATGTTGATTAAACCCAGCTTCATAAAGTTTTTCTAAGAGTGATAGAAAAGAGGTTCGTTATGGCGGTAATTGAACAAAAAATCACAGAAACAAAAAGTACGGTTGTTAATGAGCAACTAAAGCACAAACAAAATAGTGCGGTTGCTGCGTCGGTTGTTAATGGAAAACCTGAAGGCGAACTAAACACGCCGGTTGCTAGTGGGCAACTTGAAGGCGAACTAAAGAGTGATAACACACCCGAAACATCACCTCAGAATAAAAAATTAAAATCTTTGGAATACACTCCAGAGATCGCTAAAGAAATGGCGCCTTTATATGAGAAGGTAAAATCTGTTGTTCCACCCGTAGAGTGGCCACACATGGCACCGTTGATCAAAGCCATCAACGAGCTTAAAAAAGAGAGAAACGCTGTCATATTAGCGCATAACTATATGACACCTGAAATTTTTCATTGTATTTCGGATTTCATGGGCGACAGCCTCCAACTTGCCGTTGAAGCAAGCAATGTTGACGCTGATGTCATCCTGCAATGTGGTGTGCATTTCATGGCGGAAACATCAAAATTGATGAACCCGAGCAAGAAAGTCCTTATTTCAAGTATGGAAGCTGGCTGTTCGCTTGCAGATTCAATTACACCAGAAGATGTCAGAGCTTTAAGAGAAGCCTATCCTGGTGTTCCAATTGTGACTTATGTAAACACCTCAGCAGCTGTAAAAGCTGAATGTGATATTTGCTGCACATCATCAAACGCTGTTCAAATTGTAGAGTCATTTGAATCGGATAAAATCTTGATGGTACCTGATGAATATTTGGCAAAATATGTCGCAACACAAACAACAAAAGAAATCATAGCCTGGAAAGGTCATTGTGAAGTTCATGAGCGCTTTACAGCTGCTGAGCTAAATGAATATCGTGCTGCAAATCCTGGCATTAAAATCATTGCACACCCAGAATGCCCGCCAGAAGTAATTGATGCAGCTGATTTCACTGGCTCAACTTCAGGTATGATCAAATGGGTAAAAGATAATCGCCCAGCAAAAGTCATGATGGTAACCGAATGTTCAATGAGTGACAATGTTGCGGTAGAAACACCTGATGTTGAATTTATTCGTCCATGTAATTTCTGTCCGCACATGAAACGCATCACATTAGAAAATGTTTATGAAGCTCTACTAGAAATGAAAGAAGAAGTGACAATTGATCCAGAAGTCGCCGAGAAAGCCCGTCTCTCAGTAGAACGCATGATTAACGTCACGGCTTAAATCCATCATGGGCCAAAAAAGCCGTAACAAAACAAAACAATCAGCAACCAGTTCCTACGATTTTCAACACGAAGTTATCATTGTAGGGGCTGGTCTTGCTGGCTTGTTCACAGCACTAAAACTATCTCCGCTACCAACAACCATTATAGCTGCCAAAAGCCTTGGCAGCGGCACATCAAGCCATTGGGCACAGGGTGGCATAGCAGCAGCCATCGGTGAAGGTGACAAACCAGAAACTCACGCCACTGATACAATTAATGTTGGCGCTGGCCTCGTAGATGAGAATATCGCGCATCTCGTCACAAAAGAAGCAAATGATCGCATTGAAGATCTCCTAAAATACGGTGTCCCGTTTGATAAGGACCTAGAAGGAAAACTCCAGCTTTCAAAAGAAGCAGCTCACTCAACAAGAAGAATTGTAAGAGTAGAAGGCGATCGCGCAGGTGCTGCCATTATGGCAGCTCTCATAGAAACCGTTAAAAACACCCCCTCAATCCGTATCATAGAGCAAGTCGAAGTTCATAAACTAGCCAAAAAAGACCGTTCAATAGAAGGTGTATATATCTGGCCATCAGCAGCAAAGGGTACTGGCGAAGGCACTATTTTAAAAGGCAAAAAAGTCATACTGGCAACCGGTGGCTGTGGCTATCTATTTTCAAAAACGACAAATCCAAACATGGCTCGCGGTGAAGGCATAGCGATGGCAGCCCAAATAGGGGCCGTTATAAGCGACCCTGAATTCATTCAATTTCATCCAACAGCGATTGATGCAGAATTAGACCCAGCACCACTTGCAACCGAAGCTTTGCGCGGAGAAGGTGCTCACCTCGTCAATAAAAAAGGCGAGCGCTTTATGGTTGATATTCATGAAAGTGCAGAACTAGCTCCAAGAGATATTGTTGCAAGAGCTGTTGATAGAGAATTAAAATCTGGCCGCGGCGCTTATCTTGATTGCGTCAACACCATTGGGCGCGCAATGAAAGATCATTTCCCAACAGTGGTAAAGAAATGCAAAGAAGCCGGTATAGATCCACTAAAAGAACCTATCCCTATAGCACCAGCAGCCCATTTTCAAATGGGAGGAATTGTAACCGATGCAAACGGTCGCAGTACAATAGATGGTCTTTGGGCCTGCGGTGAAGTCGCGTCTACTGGCCTACACGGCGGCAATCGCCTGGCTTCAAATTCACTACTTGAGGCTGTTGTCTTTGCCAATCGCATTGCTGCTGACATTCATAATCAAGCCTCCCGTCGCCCCCAAGAAGCCACATCCATCAACATTGATAATGAACAAACCATCTCTCCAAAACTGGATGAAAAGCTAAACAAATCAATTAAAGCCATCAGAGAAATGATGTTTCAAAACGTAGGTGTTGAGCGAGATAAAAAAGGGCTAGAAGAAGCTAAGAAATTTTTAAAAGACCTAGAGCCTGAAATTTTGGAAAGTGAAAAAGCAAAAAACATGTGCCTCACAGCCAAGTTCATTCTCACAGGAGCCATCAATCGCCTCGAAAGTCGCGGCAGTCATTACAGAACCGATAAAACGGAAAAAATCAAAACCGCAAAACGCACTTACCTTAAGCTTGATGATATAGAAAACGAATTCAACAAGTCCTAATCTAAGTAAAGCCATACACAACCAATATTAAAAGAGATCAAGGAAATGGTAAAAACCAACAAATCATTCAGCCCAGCGCCAAGCCTCTTAGTTGTAGAAGCTGTTATCAATGCTTTGAAAGAAGATCTCGGCTTAGCTGGTGATATAACGACCAATGGTATTTTCAATGATGAACAAATAGGAACAGCCACCTTGCGTGCAAGAGAACAAGGAATTCTCGCAGGTAGTCAATTTGTTGAAGCAACCTTCCTAGAGTTAAACCCAAACTCTAAATTAAATTGGCAAAAACACGACGGAGATGAGCTAGCTCCAAAAGACATCATTGCCACCATAAAAGCACCCGTAAAAACCTTACTAACCGGAGAACGTGTCGCTCTGAACTTCCTTGGCCATTTAACCGGAGTAGCCAGCCTCACCAATCAATATGTTAGGAAAATCAACCACACAAAAGCAAAAATCGTAGACACACGCAAAACCACTCCCGGTCTAAGGTTTGCTGAGAAATACGCTGTGAGGGCTGGAGGCGGCGAAAATCATCGCTTTAGACTAGATGATGCCATCCTTATTAAAGACAACCATATCGCTTTTGCAGGCAGCATCAATAACGCAATTGAAAAAATCAAAGAAGCCAATGGTCATATGGTAAAAATCGAAGTGGAAGTTGATACAATCGATCAACTGAAAGACTGCTTATCTCATAAAATAGATGTTGTTCTATTAGATAATATGGCACCAGCTTTATTAAAAGAAGCCGTTGAATTAATAGATGGAAAATTTACAAGCGAAGCCTCTGGCGGCGTTAATTTAGATACTGTAAAAGATATTGCAGAAACAGGCGTTGATATAATTTCAGTCGGCGCCCTAACCCATTCAGCAACCTGTTTAGACCTAGGTCTTGATATAGACATAACAGGTTAGTAACAATAAGCAGTTGCTCGTTACCACATGTTTTCTTGCGGATGCATCTCGGTAAAGCACAACAATATGTATTTAAAGGCATACTTAAATGCAACGGTTGCTTGCGGCGGTTTCTAGTGGGAAACTAAAGCCTCATCAAAGAAGGGCAATCGTAGGAGCACTAAATAGCGCGGATGCGTATTGGGCATCTGAAGCGCCAGGAAAAGACAGAAAAATTATGCAAGCAGGTGAATACCTCACTATCGCTCTTATCATTTGGATTCTAACTCCAATTCTAGCGCTTTATCTGGCCAAAAGAAAAAAACGAGATCATAATTTTTGGGTTTTAACCTCTTTTTTATTTCCCCCAGCCGTCTTGTTTCTAGCCTGTCTCTCGAAAAGAACAAAACCGCTAAAAAAAATGTTCGGTGATGATAGTGAAGATGACGATCATTTCTTCTCTGGCAAAGACTAAACTCTAAACAAACCTACTCCACTACAACACCTGTACCTTTTCATTTCGAACACAAAAAAAATGCTCCAAAGAGTATCTTTGGAGCATTTTTAAATTTTTTACAGTCAAGCTTTAGCTTGTTGCTATTGAATTGCAGCCACTTCTGTCGGACGAGCAAAATATTTAGCTCTATAGAAGATATGCGCGCCAATTTTCTTGATAAATTTCATTGAATGTCGCCATTTTGGTTTCACATAAGTCGCATGGTAATGACTAGCATAACCAATATCTTTTAGCCAAACTTTGCCATCCGTAACACGCGTAGCAAGCTTAGCTGCAATAACCCAACGTTTTTTATCCTTCGCCTTATCAGCTAAACCATCACAAGCAAATGAGAACTGACAACTATTGCGTCTATGAGCCCCCTCATAAACAACACCGCATACAGTATCAGCATAGTAACTACTACGTACTCGGTTCATAATAACCTGAGCAACAGCAAGCTGTCCCTTAATCGGTTCACTACGTGCTTCAAAATAAATAGCTGTAGCCAAACAACGATGCTCCCGCTTGCGGAATTCATGCTCAGTTAAACCACCAAAAAATTTACGGGCACCAGCGCTGATAGAAGCAACGTGCTTCACTTCAAGTCCTGTATGTTTAGGACGTTCGCCAGTTTCGAGCTTAGAGTTAAACCGGGCATTATCTTTTTGACCAGTTCCAAAATGACTATCGCGCGGTAAATTAAAAACACCCGCAACACGTTTCTGACTAATTATTGGCAAGCCAGCAGTCACTTTTTCAGTTGGGCGAACACCAATAGGGTCTGGTCCAACGGCCCTACCAATTGGATCGGCAACAGCCACACCAGTTACACTATGACGATTAACTTTCGCAGCGCGGTTCACTTTTTGAACATTTCTAGCATCATAAGTGCTGCTTGCTCTGTCAGTTTGTACAATCCCTTTGGTTTCGATGGATTGTAAAGCTAAACGACGGCGCTCTTCATAATTACCGTTATTTGCAACACGCTGTTTATAAAGCAAATCAGCCCGTGGGCCTTTTCCTTTAATATCAAACAAATCATTAGCCTCAGCAATGATCGGCAAAATTGGCTGTGTCGCATCAGGAATCTTACCATCATAATCATCACCAGAACCTGATAATGACATTTCTAGATTCAAGCGATAAACAGCTAGCACATCACCATTACCCGCAATATACCCTAGCCCAAGCATAGGTACTGCTAAAGCAGCAATAGCTAAATAGTGAAGTGGTGACAAAATAATCCGGGACATACCCTAAACCTACTAACCTTTTAAATTATGAAACAAATTTAAACCAGTTTCTCAAAGAAAAACACATGAGTGTTAAAATTGCCTTTAAACAATTAACAAACGTTAATTTTGGTTAAATTATGTATCAGCTATTAAGCCATTGATTCGCTAAATCCCAAAAATTTTGGGTAGGCTTATCCAAAGCTTTCAGCATTGTTAATACACGCCGCATCGCAGCATATCAAGATATTTTTTGCCGCAGCGCAGCATAAATACGAATGTAATAATATTTTCAATTAGATAGCCTGTGAATTATTCAGTTTATTCTAATTGGCGAAGTTCATTGCTCCGAGGAAAACAATCTCCGAATCAACAAGTGCAGCGCTAAAAACCACAAATCCGGAAATAATTCACCCCCTAAATGAGGTGATGAGACCATTTAACACAAAGTGTTGCTTTTTGAACGGTCTCTCAATTCCACTAGACAGAGACTTTTCAACCAAAGAGAGACCTTTTGAACCATATTCATTCAAAATCCTGTCTTGAAGCCATTTAATAGCCTGCGCCTCTCTTCCTTTCTCTAAAGTTTTATTGTCTAATAAAGTCTGATAATGCCCGTCTATGGCATCAATAAGACCCGGCAATCCTTCTTCTTTAGCTGCAGAGACACTCAAAACAACCGTTTCTTGCTGCCCAGGTTCATAATTTGTGATGGAAAGCGCCCCCTTAAGATCTGCTTCAGCGCGCCGGGCTTGAGCCCCCATATCAGCTTTAGTAACAACAGCTATATCCGGTATTTCCATAATTCCAGATTTCATAAATTGCAAACTGTCACCAGAACCTGGTTGAACACATAAAATAACACTATCAGCATGCGACGTTATATCCGCCTCTGATTGACCAACACCAACAGTTTCAATAATCACAATATCAAATAGAGCGCGCATCAACACTAAAGCTGGAAAGGTGAGTTGAGCAACTCCGCCCAATTGCCCCCGGCTGGCGAGTGAGCGTACAAATATTCCCTGATCTTCAGGGTCAGTGATCATACGTGTCCGGTCTCCCAGTAACGCGCCGCCTGTTTTATGAGACGACGGGTCAATAGCAATCACACCAACAGTTTTGTCGCGGCGGCGCCACTCTTTAATCAATCCATTAATTAAAGTTGATTTACCAACACCAGGCGGCCCGGTAAAACCCACAACATGCGCTGTTGCGCTACCATAGGCCTCATCAAGCAATTCTATAGTCGTTTCATTATCAAAAGAATGTTCTGTCAAAGCCAAAGCTTCAGAAAGAGCTCGTTTGCCCCCCTCCCGAACAGACTTAATCCCATTAATCATCTAAATTCCTTCACCAGAGCGTCTTGCGCATAAGTGGGTACCGGTTTTAGTAACAACACGGCTGACATCTAGGTTCGTTGATGGGCCGGTTCCTTGTGGGCAATCCAAAGCCAAAAAAGAGAGCAACCTGAGGCCCAGAAAAAGACCCGGCAACTGGATTTCAAATAGAAACAAAGCTCATACTTTATAATAAGTACGACCTTATGAAGTTTGTTTCTGCCCCAATATATACGCTTGTGCCGCAGCTAACCGCGCAACTGGCACTCGAAAAGGAGAACAGGAAATATAGTCCAATCCAACTTCTTCAAAAAACTGAATTGAACTAGGGTCGCCGCCATGTTCACCGCAAATTCCCATTTTCATGCCATCGCGGGTACGGCGGCCGCTTTGCACAGCCATTTCAACCAAAGCACCAACACCAGCTGTATCGATGCTAACAAACGGATCAACATCAATAATCCCGTTTCTAGTATAATCATTTAAGATCGTAGTCGCATCATCTCGGCTGAGACCAAATGTGGTTTGCGTCAAATCGTTCGTGCCAAATGAAAAGAATTCAGCTGATTGTGCAATATCACCTGCTTGCAGTGCAGCCCGTGGCAATTCGATCATAGTTCCAACATCATAAGAAAGTGACGCTCCTCGCTCATCAAAAACTTGTTGAGCCATTTTATCAATCACGCCCTTTAAAAGGTCGAATTCAGCCACTGTTGCAATCAACGGAATCATAATCTCAGGATGTACTGGTTCTCCCGATTTTGACTTATCAAGCGCCGCTTCAAAAATCGCACGTGCCTGCATTTCAGTAATTTCAGGATAACTAATCGCCAAACGGCACCCTCTATGCCCAAGCATAGGGTTAAATTCCTTGAGCTCATCAACCCGAACTTTAATATCTTGCGGCTCAAGCCCAAGATGTTCAGCAAGAGTTTCAATTTCCTCTCGATCATGTGGCAAGAATTCATGCAAAGGAGGATCAAGCAACCGAATAGTAATCGGCATAGCTGGCATAAGTGAAAATAACTCAGAAAAATCAGAGCGTTGCATCGGAAGCAATTTGTCAAGTGCAACTCTCCGGCCAGCTTCATCACGCGCCAAAATCATTTCCCGCATCGCCATAATTCGGCTTGTCTCAAAAAACATATGCTCCGTGCGGCAAAGGCCAAT
>JAJFHW010000133.1 GCA_021775385.1 Hyphomicrobiales bacterium
CTAAGCGGCACCCTCTATGCCCAAGCATAGGGTTAAATTCCTTGAGCTCATCAACACGAACTTTAATATCTTGCGGCTCAAGTCCAAGATGTTCTGCAAGAGTTTCAATTTCTTCCCTATCATGTGGCAAGAACTCATGCAAAGGAGGGTCAAGCAACCGAATGGTAATAGGCATGGCTGGCATAAGTGAAAATAATTCAGAAAAATCAGAGCGTTGCATCGGAAGCAATTTATCAAGCGCAACTCTCCGGCCAGCTTCATCACGCGCCAAAATCATTTCCCGCATCGCCATAATTCGGCTTGTCTCAAAAAACATATGCTCCGTGCGGCAAAGGCCAATACCCTCGGCACCAAATTTTAGAGCATGTTCCGTTTCTCGAGCTGTTTCAGCATTTGCACGCACTCTAAGACGGCGAACCTCATCGGCCCATCCCATCAACGTGCCAAAATCACCGGTTAACTCAGCCTGACGCATCGGGTGCTCACCCTGCAAAACCTCACCTGTTGAACCATCAATGGTCAACATATCTCCCTCAGACAGCGTGATAGATCCAATACGCATCTTACGGGATTCCATATCAATTTTAAGTGCACCAGCACCAGAAACACAAGGACGCCCCATGCCGCGCGCAACAACTGCCGCATGGCTCGTCATGCCACCACGAGCTGTTAAAATACCGCAAGCCGCATGCATCCCATGAATATCTTCTGGACTAGTTTCAACGCGCACTAATAAAACAGATTTACCTAAACCGGCTTGTGTCTCGGCTTCATCAGCATCAAAAACAATAATTCCAACAGCAGCCCCAGGAGACGCTGGCAAACCTTTGGTTAAAACTTGCCGCTCAACATTAGGATCAAGTGTGGGATGCAATAGCTGATCAAGAGCTTTAGGCTCAACACGAAGAATAGCTTCTTCTTTATCTATCAAGCCCTCTTGAGCCATCTCAACGGCCATACGAACAGCTGCACCTGTGGTCCTTTTTCCTGACCGAGTTTGTAACATCCATAATTTACCATCTTGAATGGTAAATTCGATATCCTGACAATCTCGGTAATGAGTTTCCAATTGTTCTGTGATGCCGACAAATTCAGCAAAAGCTTTTGGCATAACCTCTTCTAAAGAAGGGCTCTCATCACCAGACTTTTCTTTTGCAGCTTTAGTTAATGGTTGCGGTGTACGAATACCCGCTACAACATCCTCACCTTGTGCATTCACAAGAAACTCACCATAAAGCTCATTCTCTCCCGTTGAGGGATTACGAGTGAAGGCAACACCGGTCGCACTATTTTCACCCATATTACCAAACACCATGGCCTGCACATTAACAGCTGTACCCCATTCATGAGATATACCATGAAGGTGACGATACGTATCGGCACGGCGTGAATGCCAGGAAAGAAACACAGCACTAATCGCCCCCCATAACTGCTCATGAACATCACTAGGGAAAGGAGTACCACTTTCTTGAACCACACAGGCTTTATATTGTTCAATAATATCGAGCCAATCATCAGAGTCTAATTCTGTATCCGTTGAGAAGCCATTGAGATTCTTGAAATTTTCTAGAATATCTTCAAAAAGACCATGCTCAATTTCCATTACAACTGAAGCATACATTTGAATGAAACGACGATAGCTATCATAAGCAAAACGGCGATCTCCAGATCGTGTAGCAAGACCTTCAACGGTTTCATCATTTAAGCCCAAATTAAGCACAGTATCCATCATTCCAGGCATAGAAACACGCGCACCAGAACGAACAGAAACCAACAGCGGCGCTTCCTTACTTCCATAAACGGAGCCAACAAGCTCCCCAATATGGTCCAAAGCGGTTTGAGTTTGGCGCTTTAAATCTTCAGGTAGGATTTTATCATTTTTATAAAAAACACTGCACACATCAGTCGTAATCGTAAAACCTGGAGGAACAGGCAAACCAATACTGGCCATTTCCGCCAAATTTGCACCTTTACCACCAAGTAAATTACGGTCAACAGCGCGCCCATCAGCACTGCCGCCTCCAAATTGATAAACCCATTTTGGAATATTAGAATTGGCAGGTGTGCCAATTTTATGTGACATAATTTGTACCCTTATGTTTTTTTTAAGAGTTTAGTTTGCAAAGCCGAGAAGAGCAATGAATGAGTGTATGTTTAATATGAAAAAAAACAAATGACACTCACAAATAAATTGTCAAGCAACAAACTTATAAATTTAAGGTAGGAATGGTCGCATTTTAGCATTCATTCAAAACACATATTATGAAAATCCCTCAGAAAAATCACAAATAATAAATATTAAGCAACACCAGTAGAAGGTTGATAATAACCTGAAGTCAGAACCCACTGCGGGTCTACAACTCCCTGATAAACATACACCCAGGCACGATAATCCATACCTTCATTATCTCGAACTGTGGCTAAAACTCTTGAGAATTCATGTGGCTGCTGGTCTTCTTCAGAACATCCCTCATAAGCATCTAATAAAGAAAGCAATGCATTGGGTCGAACAATTTCATAAAGTTCACCATAAACTGCCGTACCACAATCTTCCAAAACCAAGCCAGGGTAAGGACCTAAATCATAAATACGTCCTGCAATAATTGCTTCCGCCGTATAATTGGCGTGCGCACGCATCATCGCTCCCATAGGGTTCGCAATATTACGCTTCAAAGACCCATAAACAAATAAATATTGTTTTTCCAAAGTTGGTTGAGCCCCATTCGGTCCAGAAGAAAGATTATCTAAAGACATTCAGCCACACATTTCTTTTCATCAGTTAAAATACAATCGAACGCGCTAAGAATCACTTTTAATTTTAATCTTTCTCACTCAAATTGTCATGGCCACATTCAGCCATCCCCCATATCAAATGAACTACTCCACAAAATTAAAGCTTCTAACCCAAAAGTAGATACTGGTTTTAAGAAAGTTCAGTTGCCGCACCAGATATATAAGGAACTTTCTAATGCCAACTCTTTTAGC
>JAJFHW010000134.1 GCA_021775385.1 Hyphomicrobiales bacterium
TTTTGGACGCTTTTTAATTCTTTGTTTTGGTTCTAACCCAAGAGGGCGGCCATTTAATGCAGCTATGACTTTTCTGTCATGTCTGTAAATATCATTAAAATAGTTCACTTTCCCATCATCATTTACCCACATAGTGAAGTAAGTGAGGTGAACCGGAATTTTTGTTTTTAAAGGTATATGCTGGTTTCTACGTGCTGCAACTCGTGCGTTGATTGCTTTGCGGTTAAAGCCTTCACTAGCAAGAATGACTTCGGCCAATTTTAATGGATCGCGCACTCTTATGCATCCGTGACTAAATGCCCGAGTTCTGCGTTTGAAGAGGCTTTTAGATGGTGTGTCGTGCAAGTATACGCTGTGTTTGTTTGGGAATAAGAATTTCACACGGCCCAATGCATTACGCGGGCCAGGGGGTTGACGAATGAACACGCGGCCATTTACGACACGGCCTTCATAGCCTTTTGGTGCGACACCGTTCATCTCATTCCAAATAATTGATTGGGGTACATTCCAATAAGGGTTTAATACGACTGTCTCCATTACATCGGAAAAGCTTGGTGTTGCGTGTTTGATTTTACCAGTAACCACGCGCTCCTGATGAATGATTTTTTCATTCTTTACAACGCGAACGAGGTATTCAGGAATATTCACGCGAACATGATAGTTGCCAAATTCTGTTGGCACCCAACGCCAGCGTTCCATGTTGGCTAGAATTTGAGCTTCACGATTTGGCTTGCCCTTATTCAAGCGTGCTCTGGTCGTTTTATTCACTATGCCTGTTGCACGAATGTTATTTGCGGTCTGAAACTTTTTAACGGCTTTGACTAGGTCGCTATCATAGCTGTCTTCAGGGTAGAGAAGTTTGCCATTTTTAGTTGGTACGATGACATTTAATCTTTTGCGAAGAAGAGCGACATGGGGGTGTCTATCAAAGGGGCGAATGACACTGCCAGCTGGAATTTTTACAATTGGTTTCACTGAGCCGGTCGCGTTTCTAAGTAGATCTAATTGTTCTTTTAGTGCCCAAAATTGTTTATGTTTTGGTTGGAATTCTTTCAAAGTTTCTTTTAAATCTGACGAACTTGAAACCGCATTTAAAACTGTGATTGGTTCTAAATATTGAGGATTATTATCTAGAGCACGACTGATTTGCTGAGGAATAAGTTGGCCACCTTTTGCTCGTCTTGCATATTCAAGAACAGCACGTGACATCATCAGCTCTGCATTAGCTTTTTGCACAGACGTTCCTTCAATTAAATTGTCTGAAGGAAATTTAATATCACTGACTTTCATACCATATTCAGCGCCATTATGTATTTCTTTGATTATTAAATGTGCTTGTTTGGTGAGCTTATCATTTTTGAACCAGATCGGCTTGCGATCTCGTTCTTGGTAAAATTTGGTTAGATCCGTGCGGATTTGTTTGTCATATGAGGTTTTACCTTTGAGGCTTGTTTTGATTTTTAAAATCAAGTGATGCTCAAGTGCGTCCTCTAACGTGATGAGCATGTCTGGCCCTTCAGGCTCAGCTGCTTTTAGAAGAGAAACATTTACGACTAAGGACGCTATGATCAGGATTATGGCTTTCGTCATTAATACTGCTTTTCCCATGAATTTCGTCCTCAACTTTTATCGTAATTTTGCTTAATACACCTTGGTTCGTAAAGGTGTACCATATTTTATTCAATCTAGTTTGCGAGCTTGTTTTAGCAATTTAACCTTCAAGTCTTCCTTGATTGTTAATGTTATACAAGCTTTGACGTATTTAAAGACACTTTCGTTCAATAATTTGTGTCAAATCTTAGATATTTCATCTTTTATTTTAATCTTCCTATTTGGTGTAAATTAAGATGGAAGAGTTAGTTTTATGAGAGATTTTGATATCTTTTTGTAAACACTTGTATTTTTCAATTCAAATGTTCATTTGCCCACTATTTTTACGTAATTTTTGCCCGTTAGTTGCGACAGAGTATATGCTGAGAGCTGAAAGAGTGAAAGGGGCAAACTTTGCGCTATTCACTGGTTCTTTCTATTCTCTTGGTACCTGTTGTAAATGTGACATAGAAAAGATCGCATATACAAATTAAAAAACTGTAATATGTGTGTCTCTCTCTCTCACGGTTATTTCGCCACAAAAGTTGCGGGCCTACGAGGGCGCGGTATCTGTGCCGGGCAGACAAGCTGCCATGTCCCCCCAGCCCGAAATTGGGCTGGGCTCCTCCTTCGTATATCATCTTTAATTTATGATGTTTTAGCTTTCAGTTGCTTTTGGCTGTAAGCCAATTTCTCTCATTTTTCTATAAAGAGTCGATCGACCGATTCCTAAATGTTTAGCAATATCAGTCATATGACCTCTATAACGGCCTAGTGCTAAACGGATCATGTCAGCTTCAACTGCTTCTAAAGCTCTGATGTCGCCAGCGTCTGTCATGACACGAATGCCAACAGGGGGATGGCCTGTGTTTGTCTCTTGCAAGGCAACCATTTGAGGGGTTTCTTCTTCTTCGCCTATCATTGCCGGGCCTGTGTAAACAGAACTTTCATTTTCAGTTGGTTCTGGCAGTGTTGGCATTTCTAACTCAAAACCTTCAACGTGAGTGGCGATTTGAGGGAATTCATTGATTGTGAGAATTGGCGTATCTGCTAATACAACAGCTCTGAAAATTGTGTTTTCAAGTTGTCGCACATTGCCTGGCCAATCGTAACTTTGCAGGAGTTTCAGAGCTTGTGGATCAATCCCTGTTATTTTTTTGCCTTCTTCGCTAGCGAAGCGAACAACGAAATGGTTTGCGAGATCTACTACATCTTCAATTCGTTGGTTCAAAGGCGGAACCATTATTGGGAAGACATTCAAGCGATAATAAAGGTCTTCTCTGAATTTTCCTTCTTTGACCAATTTGATCATATCTTTATTGGTCGCAGAAATTAGGCGAAAATCGACTTTTACTGGGCGTTTTGCACCGACAGGGTCTACTTCACCTTCTTGTAGTGCACGTAGTAGTTTTACCTGTGCGTCTAAGGGGAGTTCTCCAACTTCATCTAGGAAGAGTGTGCCGCCGTTGGCTTCTTCAAATTTGCCGGTTCGTTTTTCAGTCGCTCCTGTAAACGCTCCTTTTTCATGTCCAAAGAGAATGCTTTCAATGAGATTTTCTGGGATAGCACCGCAGTTAACAGTGATAAATGGTTTACCGACACGTTCACTTTCACCTTGAACTGCGCGTGCGATCATTTCTTTACCAACACCACTTTCTCCTTCAATGAGA
>JAJFHW010000135.1 GCA_021775385.1 Hyphomicrobiales bacterium
GGGATAATCATAAACTGACAAACAATATCGCAGTGCTGCGATATCTCCTGCAATTTGCCAAAACAGGTGAAACTGAAGTGACCCAGTTTTTAAGGGCACGCATTAAACCATGTTTGAAACTTTTAAATAACCATCTAGAAAGCTCTGCCTTCGCCATTGGTGGTGAACCAACCATCGCGGATATCTCAATGTGTGGATATCTCTTCTGGCCAGAAGAATTTGGTATTTCTTGGGAGGATTATCCTGCTATTGCCTCATGGTTAGATAGAATAAAAACACTGCATGGCTGGGTGCATCCTTATGAGTTAATGCCAGGCCACCCTTTAAGTAAATAAAAGATAAAATACAAGCCCATCAAAGCCCAGACTTCAAACCTCACAAGTATAAAAAACCTTGTGAGGTATAAGAATGATTGAAAGAAAATTAAAAATGCCAAATGAAGAAGACAACGCAATCGTCATATACACAGATGGAGCCTGTTCGGGTAATCCGGGGCCGGGCGGCTGGGGCGCTGTTCTAATCAAGGAAGATCACCGCAAAGAAATAAACGGCGGCGAAGCTGAGACAACAAATAACCGCATGGAATTGATGGCTGCGATTGAAGCTTTAAACGCTTTGAAAGCATCACCATCTGATGTGGTGCTTTATACAGACTCAAATTACGTCAAAGGCGGCATCACAACCTGGATCCATAATTGGAAAAAAAACGGCTGGAAAACAGCAGCTAAAAAGCCCGTTAAAAACGCTGACCTCTGGCAAGCTTTGGTAGAAGCCGAAGAAAAACATAACGTCACCTGGCGTTGGGTAAAAGGCCACGCCGGCCATCCAGAAAACGAACGCGCCGACGAATTAGCCCGAGACGGGATAAATAAGATCGGGGAGTAGAATTGTTGCTTTTTACCTTGTTGAGAGCTAATAGTTCAGGTGTTTTTAACAAGATGTACCCGGAAATTTATTTATGAAATGGTTAGTAAAAGGGAAATTGTGCCGAGGATTAAAGTTTGACAAAACGGGGCAAATTCTTTACTATTTCTGTAGAGCTTGGCAAAAGTTCCTTATCAAGATGATTTTTTCTAAAAAATATCTGTCCTTAAGATGGCAATGAGTGTGGCGCACAAGACCGCACCTCTTTTCAGCAAATTTTAACTTTATAGTTTTGCGCCTTATGGCTTTGAATGCGACCCCTGTATCGTGCAGGGTGGGCGTATGAACACGGCATTTTAATGTGTTCGCAATATAGGCGGTATGACTATGTCTGTCGTTAAATTCCCTAAGATAAAATCAAAAATAAATCCAAAAGAACAAAAAACAGCAATAGTTTATTGTGAAAACAATTTCGGTAAAATAGATGGTAAAACGGCTAATGGCCTAGTCCGATATTCCGAAAAATATAAAATCTTGTCTGTCATTGATAGTACAAAAGCCGGTCTTGATGCCGGTAAGATATTAGATGACGTACCTAATAAGATTCCTGTCTGCAGTGATTTCACGAAAGCTTTAAGATTAACGAAGGGCATTCCAGATAGTTTCATTTATGGTATGGCACCATTGAGTGGCATGCTCTCAGAGCAAGAACGTAGCATCATGCTCGAAGCCATTAATCTTGGAATGAATATCGTGAACGGTCTTCATCAATTTCTCAATGATGACCCTGAGTTTGTAGCGGCAAGCATTGCTAATAATGTAACAATTTATGATGTACGAAAACCTCGTGATAAAAAAGATTTAAAAGTATTTACAGGACGCATCAAAGACGTCACCTGTCCACGTATTGCTGTGCTTGGTACCGATGGTGCGATCGGCAAGCGCACAACCGCAACCATCCTAACCAAAACTCTGAATGATCACGGTATTAAAGCGGTGATGGTTGGGACAGGTCAAACTGGGTTAATTCAGGGAGCGCGCTTTGGTATTGCAATTGATGCTATCGCACCCCAATTTTGCTCAGGTGAAATGGAAGCAGCTGTGATCGAAGCCTTTGAAGAAGAAAAGCCTGACGTGATTGTCATTGAAGGGCAAGGAGCTCTTAGCCATCCGGCTTATTTGACTTCTGCTTATATCCTGAGAGGTAGTCGCCCTGATGGTGTTATCTTGCAGCATGCACCAAAACGCACGAACCTGTCTGATTATCCTGAAGTGCCAATGCCAAGTGTGACCAGTGAAATCAACCTCATCGAAACTTTTTCCAAAACAAAAGTCATCGGTCTGACTATTAACCATGAAGATATGTCCAATGAGGAAATTAGCGAGTCTATTAAACTATATGAAGAAATTCTCGATATCCCCGCGACAGATGCTTTAACCCGTTCAAAAGATAATTTGTTAAACATGGTTCTATTAGCCTTTCCAGCACTAAATAAAAAGGTTCCTTTGGTTGCTGTATGAGTGCGCGACTAGAAATCAACCTTCGCAAAATACACCATAATGCCCATATTTTAGTTCAACGTTTATCTGTTCATGGAATCTCAGTAACAGGAATTACAAAAGCAACACTAGGATCTCCCGCAATTGCTGAAGTTTTTCAAAGTGCTGGTGTAACCATGCTTGGTGATAGTCGCATTGAAAATATTGAAAAAATGAAAGAAGCGAATGTGAGTGCTCCTATGTCTCTCATTCGCTCCCCAATGCTTAGTCAAATTAACCGTATCGTAGAATTCGCTGACACAAGTTTTAATACTGAGCTTGAAATTATTAAAGCGCTCTCGTGCGCAGCAAAGCTGGTAGGCCGAACTCATGGCATTGTTTTGATGGTCGAACTTGGAGATTTACGTGAGGGTATAATGCCCTGTGATGTTGAAGCTATGGTACGCTCAGTCATCAAACTCCCCAATATAGAATTTAAAGGTATCGGAGCGAACTTGGCTTGTCGAAATGGCGTAATTCCGGATGACAAAAACATGGCCGAATTATCTACATTGGCAAATTCAATCGATAATACTTTCGGTATTACAATGAGCATTGTTTCTGGGGGTAACTCATCCAATTTAGAATGGGTTTTTAGAGGCTCAACCACAAAGGGAAAAGAGAGTGCCGCGAGGGCAGGTGCTACAAAAGGAACAGGGCGTATTAATAATTTACGTTTAGGAGAAGCAATCCTGCTAGGCCGCAATCCCTTAGATAGAGAGCCAATTAAAGATCTATATACGGATGGTTTCAATCTTGTTGGTGAAGTTATTGAGTTTAAATTCAAGCCATCAAAGCCTTGGGGTGAAATGGCACAAGCTGCATTTGGCACGCCGCCACCTATTAGAAATCAAGGCGACATCCAGCAAGTTTTATTGGCAATTGGTGAGCAAGACACTGACACCGATGGCCTAACCCCATCATCCGGTTACGAAATGCTTGGAGCTAGTAGTGACCACATCATTTTAAATGCAAAAGAAAACAGCATAACAATAGGTGATGAAATATCATTCGGGATGAACTACAGCGCACTCTTGCGCTCTATGACCTCACCCTTTGTCAATAAGGTTATGGAAGAGTAATTTTATAGTCTCATATTTGGCTGGGTTAAAAAAACATACTACAGTTTTTAGGATTGAGAAAAAATCAACAAACCTAGGTCATTGTAATGATGATATGAAGGACTACCCGCCGACGAACTAGAGCTTGATATAGTTGCGTTTAACTCAAACTTGCAGTCGAGCTTATTCAAGGATATTTCAAGTCTCTATAGATTGTCCAAAAATAACAATCAACACACCAAGTAGTGTGAGCGTTGCAAAGCCGAGACTAGTCCAATACCGTCTTTGTTTCCAAGATGTTATTGCTGCAATTGAGGCCTGAAGAGAGTAGTAGATAGC
>JAJFHW010000136.1 GCA_021775385.1 Hyphomicrobiales bacterium
AACCACGGCAAGATGAGAGCTCGCAACAGGCCCGTCAGATGGGCCGTATTAATAAAGGCTAGCAACAATAAAAAGCCCGAGCAAACCACCCAGTAAGGTGCAAATGCCAGAAAAAACACCAGGTTCGGGAATTTCATCTAACACACCCTCGCGGCTTAAATCATCACTCATATTAGGTCTCTTTTTCTTCGTTTAAAGATTTAAATCTTATGCAACAATGCTAACTGCTAACAGATAACCAAAAGTCACATAAACGAAATTTACTCAGCCAGCTCAGCCTTGATAGGTTCCGCACCACCCGCTTCAGTTTCAAGCCAAGCTGTACAACAAGCTTTCGACAAATCTCTCACTTGCAAAATATAAGATTGCCGCTCAGTAACAGAAATCACACCGCGCGCATCAAGCAGGTTAAATAAATGGCTTGCTTTAATACATTGGTCATATGCCGGCAAAACACAACCATGCCCCCCATGAGAGCCCTTGCCCTTACCTTGTTCAAGCAGTGCATGACACTCAGCCGCTGCATCTTTAAAATGCTGGAACAAATTGTCTGTATTGGCATATTCAAAATTATAACGAGAATATTCTTGCTCAGCTTGCAAAAACACATCCCCGTAATTCACACGAGCTTCACCTTCACCACCATTAAAATTCAACTCATAAACATTATCAACGCCCTGGCAATACATCGCCAAACGCTCAAGGCCGTAAGTAATCTCTCCCATCACTGGCGAGCAATCAAATCCACCAACTTGCTGAAAGTAAGTAAATTGCGAAACTTCCATGCCATCACACCAAACTTCCCAGCCAAGTCCCCAAGCGCCAAGTGTCGGGCTCTCCCAATCATCTTCAACAAAACGTATGTCATGAGAAGACATATCAATCCCAATCGCCTCAAGGCTCTTTAAATAAAGATCCTGAATGTTGGGTGGTGACGGCTTTAACACAGCCTGAAACTGATAATAATGCTGCAGACGGTTTGGGTTTTCACCATAGCGGCCATCTGTTGGGCGCCGTGATGGTTGCACATAAGCTGCATTCCATGGCTTTGGCCCAAGCGCCCTCAATACGGTCGCGGGGTGAAAAGTACCAGCACCGACCTCAACATCAAAGGGTTGTAAAACCACACAACCCTGTTCAGCCCAATAAAGTTGTAATGTTAAAATCAAATCCTGAAAAGATTTGGTCGGTCGTAAAGCGCGATCATTCATATTCAAAGCCATTCAAACAAGTCGTTCCAAAAATAATTCATTAACCCAGACTTTTAACTGATCAATAGTGGATAGGCTACTAAGATTTTAGACAATAAGCTCAATCCACAATCAAATAAAACAAACAAACTGTTGCTCATTTGCTATTGGCCTTGGCCTTTAACCTCCCTATTCTGCATTAACTAAGAATAAAATGCAGACAAAGCGTAAAGTTTTTTCAAACGGCCTCTGCCACAAACAGAACCAAAGTCAATAAAAACAAAGGCTTAAGGAAAGCTAACTATTAAAGTTTTGAAAAAAAATTAAGTAAATTTTGGCCATTTTTTAAATATATTTAGGAATGTGAGTTATGTCATTCGGGTCTTTCAAAAATCTTCGCTTCATTCTTAACTTAACGGGCTTTCAATCCAAGCCAATAAGTAGGACGTTGCAAAATTCCGCAAGCAAAAGAGAAAACCAGAATTTCTCACAAAACAAGCTGAAGAAAACCAGTGTTATTATGCTGTTTTGTTTCTTATTCAGCTTAATTTTTGTATTTGGAACATCCCTGTCTCCTACAAAAGCGCTAGCCCAAGCAACCAAACAAGTACAAAAATCTGAAGTTATTGATCGCGCTTACTTTTTCAAACAATTTCGCAAACAATTTTATCCTATCAAGGAAAAAGAAAAATATCTCATCGACCGCTATGAGCGCCTATTCAACTATTGGGACAACCAACCTCAACTCAAAGATTTGCGATGGCTAGCATACATTCTTGCCACCACATACCATGAAACAGGCCGTAAAATTAAAGCCGTGCGAGAGTGCTACGGCAAAACGGATCAGGCATCGATTAATTGCGTAACACGCCTCTATAGACGTGGCCGCATTAAGCGCAACTACGCTGCAATTGACAAGAAAACAGGAAAATCATATTTCGGCCGTGGTCACGTTCAACTCACCTGGGCTTTTAATTATAAGCGCATGGGCAAAGAGCTCGGCCTTAAAGACAAAGTCTATGTAAACCCTGATCTAGCCCTCCACCCCGACACTTCAGTCGCCATCATGTCAGAAGGCATGATCAAAGGTATATTCACAGGCAAAAGGCTCTCAAAATATTTTAACGCCAGCACAACAAACTGGGGTGGCGCCCGCCGTATCATCAACGGCATGGATAAATATAAGCTCATCGGTGGTTATGGCCGAAAATTTCACGCAACCCTTCGTGCAATCCCGGGCAAACCAAAAACAGGTGATCCTACAAAAGGTCCAGTTGTCGCGACCTGCGATGCTGAAACCATACCACAAAGCTGCCAAAACAAGTTGAAAAGCGAACTGGCTTTACTGAATGGCAAATATGAAGATCAGAATAAAATCTATCTTACAAACTTGTCAGATAATAAAGCTCTAACAGACAGAGTAAATAACCTTTCAGCTGAACTTGAAAACCTCAAATTAGACACGCCAGAAATAACTAAAGAATTAGCCAGCCTAAAAAATGCTCACAAAGACCTTGAAAATCGTTATCAAAAAGAACGGACAGAAAATCAAACCGCTCAAGACGAAAAAGTGCGCCTTAGTGAGCTAAACGCAAAATTACAAACGAAATTAGATGATGCCATCGCAACCGGATCTACTGGAACGGACGGAGGCTTACTGAAAACTCGTCTTGAAGAAGTAGAAGCCCAACAAAAAGATTTAGAAATCAAATTAGCCTCAGTCACAAAAGATCAGGTTAGACTTGATAATCTCTCGAAATCTTTAGCTACAAAAGAAACAACTATTGAAGACAAAGCTCAAGACATAGAAATCTCTCGCAGTGCCTTACAAACTCGAGAAAAAAATCTACTTGAAGATCAAGACAATCTTGTAAAAGAAGAAATTCGCATAAGCGAAAGAGATCTGGGACTAAACCAAAAAGAAGCACGTTTAAAACGGTTTGAAAAAGATCTTTTGGCAGAAAAAGCAAAATTTGAAGAATATTATTCCAAAAATTGGTTTTCACGGGCGTGGGATAAAACCACATCATTGTGGAGTGATGACGAAGAATAAGTGATTAAGATTAAGCCAATACAAGAATTAGCTACTATAAGAAATAGCCAATGAGGTGCAGAAAATGAAACATCTAGAAATAAAGAACCTAAAGTTAAACAAGCTGCTAAAAATTCTAACAACAGCCCTAACAGCGGCTTTAGTAATGGTGCTATTTCAAAGCCCCGCTTCAGCCGAGCGAAAATTTGGTAAGTTCGATATAGTGTTGAACAAATCAAGTGGCGCCGTGAATGTTGAAGGTTTAAAGACCAAAAACTACATTCAAGAGCTTGCCAAAACCCGCTTTGTCTATCTTGACCTGAAAGTCTTACTTGATGGAACTGATGAAGACGCCGTTCTGCAATCAACCGAAGAATCTGATCGCCGCACATCCGTCGATTGTCAAAATGGTCGTTTCGGCCCTCTCCCAATGGTTGATGGTATGGAATA
Source organism: Hyphomicrobiales bacterium (assembly GCA_021775385.1). Lineage (GTDB taxonomy): Bacteria > Pseudomonadota > Alphaproteobacteria > Rhizobiales > HXMU1428-3 > HXMU1428-3. The sequence continues at coordinate 3,673 of JAJFHW010000136.1, forward strand.
TTTCTTATCAACCTCATATGAAGGCAAACGTGTTGACGCAACTTTCTATCCGGGAACAAGAGCAAGAAACACATTCAATGATGTGGCCTGCACTTTCGACATCCGCATTAAGAAACGCGCAGTCTTCCATTTAAGAGGCTTCTTCGCAGTTGTCTCAAACACATTCGAAGAAGGCGTCTCATTCCAACTCCGCCCCATTTCACCTACAGCTAAAGAAATAGACCAGGTGTTAAAATAGACCTCTATTAAATAATACAAAAAAACGGCCCCTCATAAAAGAGAGGCCGTTTTTTTTAATAAAAGCCTTTTAAACTAAATATCAAAGCCCAAAGCGAGACCAAAGTGCGCGCTCTTCAAGCGATGAAATCAATTGGTTGGTCAATGGACCAGATGAACCGCCAGTTAATTGCGCCATCACTCCTTGTGGAGAGTTCCGACCAAACAAACCTTTTTTCGCCTTTATGAGCTCAAGCTCAACTTCAGGACCAAATAACTCACGCATTTTTGTCCGCACATCACTCAAACCATCAATAAGCCCAAGCTCAACAGCTTTAGTTCCTGTCCAAAACTCACCTGTGAATAGGTCTTCCTCGGTTAGCTTTTCACCACGGCTTGTGGTCACAACTTCTTTAAAAGTCTTATGAATGTCCTTTTGCAGCTCTTTCAAGCGAACAATATCCTCAGGATTTTCTGGTTGAAACGAATCCAATGATAATTTCTTCTCGCCCGCTGTATAAACACGGCGCTCAACACCAATTTTAGCAATCGCCTTATCAAAACCAAAGCCGGCCGCAATCACACCAATCGACCCAATAATCGAGCTAGGGTCAGCGTAAATTTCATCACCAGCACAAGCAATGAAATACCCACCAGATGCCGCAACATCTTCTGTGAAAACATAAATCTTCTTGTCATTCTCATCAGCCAAAGCGCGAAGACGCTTATAAATCAACATCGATTGAACAGGTGAGCCACCAGGCGAATTAATCACCACAGCCACAGCTTTTGCCTTTTTATCTTCAAAAGCACGATCGATCATATCAGCTGTAGTGGCCAAACTAATCCCAGGGTTTAAAGGCGTTGCCATGCCAATCGGGCCGGTAAACCGGAGTACTGGAACAGTTGGCGTTTTAGAAAACAAACGCTTAATCCAGGATTTCTTTTTTTTCACTTTTTTCTCAGACATTGACGACCCTTAATTTCAAAAAAAATCATAGCAAAGCGGAAGGCCTTGCCAGATCAAAACAAATAAACCTGCCTCTACAAAAGAAGCTGTTGTTACAAATGATTTAAGTTAAATTTCAAAAATTGCAAGCTTGAGTGTTAATTCTAAAGCTTGTCACTTAAAAATAAAGCATATCTGCTAATTTCAATAAAACGTGAAATGATCTATGAAAATAATCCAGCCAATGGACCTTCAACGGCCCCCAAACTTTCACACAAAGCTTTTATCTCAGGAACATATCCACCAGATTCATCGTGCAAAGTTAAACCAGGTAATAGTTTCAAAGGCGCTCTCGAGCCTTTAACTCCTTGAATAAGCACCCTATTGGCCGCTGCATTTGCTTTTGAATAAACTGGCAAAACACGAAGCCCACCAAAACGGCCATTTAATAGTTTAAACAGATCATCCAAACGTTCAGCTCTATGGATCATTGAAAACACCCCCTTAGGTGCAGCCATAGCTGTCATAAAGCGAACCCAGTTTTCCAAATCATCAACCAAAGCTCGCCTTGCACGAAGCCTTAAAGGATTGCTAGAGACGCGGGTTTCGCCCTCATTATAAAAAGGCGGGTTTGCAAGTACAAAATCATATGAATTCCGCTTCAAACCCAAAATTTCCAATTTTGTAATAGGGTCACATAAATCTCCTAAATGTACCTGTACACGTTCTTCTAAACCATTTCTGAGAATATTCTTCTGAGCCAAATCAACGTTCACTTGCTCAATCTCAATGCCCTCTACAAAAGCACCGTCATTGCGTTTTGCAACAGCCAAACTAACAACCCCAGCGCCGCAACCTGCTTCAAGCACCCTTAAATTACTTGAAGCCTGCCCAGAAGACGATACTGAAGATGGTACTGAAGCCGCTAATAAAACCGCATCAATACCAGAGCGAAACCCCGATTTAGATTGATAAATTTTCAAGGCTCCACCTAAAAATTCATCATCAGTTACATCTTCTCCATATGAAACAGAAAGGTCATTTGCTAAAGAAATGTCTCTATTGGCGGCATCCATATTGCCATTTGAAGAACCTTCAATTTCAGCTAAACTCTCTTCAAGCAACGCACTAGCTTCATCAAAACAATCTTCATCGACCATTAAACGACGCGGTAAAATGCCAACAGATCCTTCCATCAGGCTCATATTTTGATCCAAAAGTGTAAACTCAATTCCTTCCTGGTATAACAGGTCTTGTGTAAAGCTAAGGAAAACAACGTCATTTGATGAAATAAGCTCTTTCATTATGAAAATATGACCTCTCGATAAGTTTAATAATGGCAAAATAGAGCAAAACACGCTATCAGACACTCTAAAAAACAGTTAGTTTTAGTATAGCTAGAATTCTTCCTAATGTGCGTCTAAGCGCCGCAAATGCCCTAAAACTATAACCTAAGTTCATCTTTTTCGCCTATAATGAACTATTTTCTGTAAAAAGTTGTCCCAAATGGATATTAAAAAAAGAATTTGATCGAAATAAAGAACATTATATTTGCCTTTTAAATTCCTCATATTATAAATTTCAAAGGTAATAGCTTGTCACCTAAAACTGGATACCGGTTTTAGGATAAATGACATGATTCAGAAAAAAGCGCGTCACTTAAAAGTGGATACCTATTTTAAGTGAAACGCTCTAAAGTACGACTTTAACAATAACTTTCGAAAGCAATTATGCGAACCAGAGTTGGGAGCTAAACTTGACCGCCCTAGATACTGTCAATAATCAGTATAAACCGACCCCGTCACTAGACACTCTGCTAAATAAAACAGCTGAGGATATGGGCCGGATAAATGAGTTAATATTAGCTGAAGCCCACTCTTCAGTGGATATGATCCCCAAATTGGCAAAACACCTGATCTCATCTGGTGGTAAACGCATTCGCCCTATGCTCACCTGCGCCACAGCGCGGCTGGTTGGCTATGAAGGCCTGGATCACATCCCTTTAGCAACATCTATCGAATTTCTTCACACAGCCACGCTCTTACATGATGATGTCGTTGATGAAAGTGACATGCGCCGCGGTAAAAAAGCTGCTCGCATCCTTTGGGGTAATCAAGCAAGTGTTTTAGTTGGCGATTACCTTCTTGGTCAAAGTTTTAAAATCATGGTAAGTGTCGGCTCACTTGAAGCCTTAAAAATTCTATCGAACGCTTCAGCCATCATTGCCGAAGGCGAAGTGATGCAATTGGCAGCTACCAATAACCCAACCATTTCCGAAGCGGAATACATGTCCGTGATCAACTCCAAAACAGCCGCATTATTCGTGGCTGCAGCGGAACTAGGCGCTGTTGTAAGCGATCGCCCAAACGAAGAGCGACAGGCCCTTAAAGACTTCGGAGAAAATTTAGGAATTGTTTTCCAACTTGTTGACGATGCTTTAGATTATCACGGAGAAGCAAGTAAACTTGGCAAAGATGTCGGTGATGATTTCAGAGATGGAAAAATTACTTTACCCGTCATTTTAGCTTATCAACAAGGCACGAAAGAAGAGCAAGACTTCTGGAAACGCACACTTGGTGAAGGTAAAATAGAAGATCAAGACCTTGAAACCGCCATTAAATTAACTGAGAAATACAAAACGATTGAAGAAACCATGAACCGGGCACGACTATTTGGAGAAAAAGCAAAAACAGCTCTTTCCAAATTTCCCAAGAATGACTGGAGTGAAGCTCTTCAGGATGTCATCGAATTTTGTATTGAACGTGGTAATTAGAAAACTAAAATAAAACTAGAGCATTCAATCCATCTAATTTGAATGGATTAAGCTCTAGTATTTTAAATGCCGGCATCGATAAATCAAAAAAACAGACCTAAAATCCAAAAAAAATTTAAAATTCCATCGACTTGTCATATTATATTCTTAACCATTCACATAGATTAAAAAATTAGAGCATTAATCTATGGCATTCCGCCCAAAAGCGGTTACGTTTTAGGAAATAGCCCGGTTGCTTATTGGCGGATACCTAGTGGGCATCTGAAGCAAAAAAAGCAACTGAAGAAGCACTCGCGTGCGGTTGCAGATAGGCAACCGAAGGAGCACTCGCGACGGTTGCAGGTGGGCAACCTAAGGAGCACTAAAATGCGACGGTTACTAGTGGGTAACCTGTAGGAACACTAAAAGAATCATTCAATCTACGACATGCGAAATAATGAGTTTTTTTAAGAAGGACTGGGAACAATGAATGATACTGAAATTCCCAATTCAGACCAAATAAACTTGAAAAGCCCCCTAACACCAGCTCTATTACAACATTTAAAACTCACACCAAAAACAACGGCCGAACATTTAGCTTTAGAAAGTTTAATAACTGGCACGCCCATCTGGTTAGGCCCCGACCTTACTAATAGTCACCACTATGAATATGCAGCCATCAGACCAAATTTTTGCGAGCAAATCCTGACGCCAATCTTTGATAAGAAAAATGAAAACCAAGATATCAAAGCTTTATATGAGTGGACCAACAAGAAAGGTCCCTTTACCCCCCGCGAATTACAACTAATTGAAAAAACAATCGGGCTAGTAGCTTCATTGGGCTTTGCGAGCCAAATGCGCCCTGAAATAAATCAAGCCCACACTCACATTCGAGCTGAATTCCTAAGCGACCTGGTGCAAATAAAACAATTAAGCCCAAACTCAGATGATGAAGAAGCACCATTTAAAGGTATACAAATCTCAGGTGCAACCATCACTGGCCAAGTTAACTTAGCAAACAGTCGTAATTGTCGCCCTCTCATTCTCAACTATTGTAATTTTGAAAAACCACTGAACTTAAATCATGCTCAGCTCAGCAATCTTGATCTTAGTGGCAGTCTCTGCCTTGGCATAAGCTGCAATGGAGCAATCATTCACGGTGAAACACATTTGCAAAATGGGTTTGAAGCTAGAGGCACCGTCGACTTTATAAATTCAAAACTCTATGGCACATTTAACGCATCTGGCGGGTCATTTCTCTCTAGTGGTATAGGGGTTGAGAATAATGCTCTCTCTTTGCAATTATCCCACATTAATAACAGCATCATACTAAGTGAAGGTTTTAAATCTAATGGAGTTGTAAATCTCCATGGAACTCAATGTGATTTAAACCTTCATTGTCGCGGTGCGACCATGATCAACCAGCAACAAGACGAAATTGGATGCGCGCTTCTTTGCGAAAATGCAACCATCAAAGGTAACGTTGATTTAGGAGAGAAATTTTCAGCTATTGGCGGTGTTTGGTTCCGTGGCACAACCGTCGGCGGCAACTTTGAAGCAGAACAAGGATCTTTTCACAATTTTGAACCAGCCGGCCAGTCAAATGCGATCCTTATTCAAAACAGTCACGTGAATAATACAATCAATCTTCAACACGCCAATATAATTGGTCGCCTGACCTTACAAAATTCATTTATCAAAGGAGATGTAAATGCCAGTTACATCTCAATAAACAATAAGATAGCCAACGGCACTGGCAAAGCTGTAAACATCAATCAATGCCAAGTTGAAGGATCAATCCTTTTTGCTGAATGTACCATTAAAGGGAAAAACAGCATCAAAGATACAACCATCAAAAGTACGATTGATTATTCATTCAGTGTTTTAGATAACATTTCAAATGAGATAGTTGGCTCTGCCCTGAATATTGAAAATTCAACAATAGGCTATAATCTTCAATTGGCTTATGGCTTTACAGCACATGGAAATGTATCTGCCAAACATATCAAAATTGGCGGAAATTTTATTTGTAATGGCGGGCATTTTAACCGCGATTTTGACATTTCAGATTGTCAAATAACCGGACAACTCAGCTTGGATAATAAAAACGATCCTGAAAGCAGGTTTGATGGACCTCTGAGCATAACAGGTACCAGGGTTCATACATTAATAGACGATTACCGATCCTGGCCTAAAGAACTCATCCAAAACAACTTCATCTACGAGCAATTTGGAGAACAATCAAACGCAACTGCAAGTAGTCGTTTGTCATGGCTAAATCGACAAGGGTATTTTTCTTACAAAGCCTACAGCCAAGCTATCAAAGCTTTAACCGAAACAGGTTATCAATCAGCAGCCCGAACCATTGCAATTTCACAGGCCAATCAAAGCTATTGGCAAAGTCTCAATCAAATGGCCAAACAATCAAACCATTTAAAACGTGACCGCTCGCCCTATATGCAAAAGCTTGTCTACTTTACTCTTTGGCCAATTTATGCCCTTTGGTGGCTAGTATATGGCGGCTGGATGGTCTTTGGTTACAGTACGTCGCGTATCTTGGTCTCAAGTCTTTTTATGTTTTTAATTTGTGCAACTTTTTATCAAAAAGCAGTACCACAAGCACTACTAATACCAAAATCACCGATAATCGCACTGGGTGAATTATATAATAAATGTAACCCGGAATTAGGCGGATCATGGACCAATTGCGACATTCCTGAATTGCCATCTTTTTCACCAACTCTTTATTCGATAGATAATATGGTGCCCATGCTAAATTTTGAGCAACAATCCAATTGGAGACCTCTTGAGAAAGATTTTACGTTGAATTTCCCAACACCCTCTTGTTATCAGTTCTCCAGCCCATGTGCGCAAATCAAGTGGATACCTGTAAACTTAGGAAATGCTTTTTTATCAAATGTCGTGATTACCCAAACAACATTCGGCTGGGCAGCGATCATCACCCTAATACTAAATTTTGCAATTCTCAAAATAAGAAAAAGCCCACTCTAAATAGAATGGGCTTTTGAAAACTTTATTTAGCTGAGAGATAATAGTCCCTCAATTTTCTCTTTAAACAACTCTACGTACTTCAAGACAATCTTGAATTTCTTCAAAAATTTTCTCTTCCGGACATGGTAAACAAATCACACCTCGTAACTTAGAGAGCAACTCTTCAGTAAGATCAGCATTCATGGCAATATTTGCAAGTTGAGGCACGACAAGTATACATGGGCCAGCTTTCGGATCAAACTCCTGAAGAATATCTTTAACTTCAAGGTCATCAGTTTTTGTCCAAAAACAAGTTATGTCAGCTTCAAGAGTGCCTTGTTTTTGTAAATAAGCCGTCCCGCTTGTAATTACCGTTACATAATGACCAACTTGTTCAAGAAATTGTTGGAATTTCCATAAGTTTTGATCACTTTCTCCAACAATAACAATCTCTCTTGGATGCTCAGTGCTAAATTTAGATGAGAGAGAGATTTGTTCTTCTATCGCTCGCTGTTTCAGCGTTTCATAAAGTTTAATCTGCTCTTTTTGTTTTTTTACAATCATACGTTTTGCCTGCCGCAAACGCGTTTCAACTTTTATATTCAGCATCCCATAATCAATTGGTTTCGTCATATAATCATCAGAACCAAGTTTCATGCCTTCAAGAACATTTTCTCTATCCGCTAAAGCTGAGAGAAATATAAAAGGAATCTCATCACATTCAGGATGATCAGCGCGTAACTTCTTAATAAGTTCATACCCATCCATAACAGGCATCGTAATATCACTTATAACCAAATCTGGTTGATGAGTTACAATTTTTTCTAATCCATCTTGACCATTCACTGCCTGAATAACAACGTGACCAGCTTCTTCAAGCTCTTCTACAATGTCTGCACGCAAATAATCTTCATCTTCAACACAAAGAATTCTAGCCATAAAATAAAAGCCCTCTCCAAAAGACTAAAAGATACGGACTAAAAACAGTTGTTTTTTTACATTTAAATCAATCCGTGACGGGAAGAATACTCTAAATTATGTAATATTTATTTAATAAAAAAAATAGCGACCTAATAAAAGGCCGCTATTTTAAAAAAGTTATTAATAAAAGTTAATTACTTAACTTCTACTGTTTTCTCACAAACCTTCTTTTCATCATTCCAGGTTTCACCTTCAGGGCATTCAGTTTTTGCAAAAACAACACCCTTATTCATCTGAGAACGATCCCCAGCAAAAGAAGCTGGTGCATACAAATTCAAAGTTAAAAGTCCTAAGGCTGCAATTGTGAAAAATTTAGTCATAAAATTTAATCTCCCGATTAATATTCACAACACTATGTCGTGAAATTCAAGACCGATATAGAGCGCCAAAAATGTCTAAAATTGGGAAAAAATAAGATAAGCATTGTTCAGTAAGTATCTGTTTTTATTTGTGAATATTGAGCATCATTTATTTTAAGTTTGAAATATTATTTGAAGGTATTCACAAAAAAGCCACCCTTTAATTCTCAAAAGGGTGGCAAGAAA
>JAJFHW010000137.1 GCA_021775385.1 Hyphomicrobiales bacterium
GAAATATTTTGCTTGAATTTGCGTGCTTTGCTTCAAGAGGCTACTTGCCCACCAACTGATATTGCCGCATATCAGGTAAGTTAAACTCTTGCATAAATTCTTAAATTTAATCGTTTGCTACAGACAAAAAAGACAAAAAAAGACAAGAAATACTAAAAGTCAAAAACTATTACATAACAAAACCAGTGCCAGTACATACCAAAAACGGTACGTGCCAAAACCAGTGAATGACAAATGCAAGAGAATATGAAGTTAAGCCGATAAAAATGCCCTCAGCTTTTTATTCTCAAGTTTGGTCAAAAAAACTCTCATCGAATTCACTGATTAGAAGAGAAGAACATCCTTCAATACGGAAGCTAATTTCGACATCAATAAAAACCCAATTAAATGAGTGTCATAAAAACCGGTTATGTTTTAGTTCTTGCTTGTCCAGCAAGTGATTAAATAGAATTGAAAACCTAATTAAAATCACATTGTACATAGTTTCAAAGCACTTAATTTCAAAGTGCAGAATTTCAAAAATATACCTCTAAGAAATACATGTTTCAGAGCAGTACACCCCCTGAAACAAAATATCCTACCAAAGTCACCATGATCTAAGTCTAAAAGACATCATGACCTGTGTTTACAAAGACATTGTGAGCCAACTTTAAATTAGCGTCTGATATCAGACTTAAAAAGCGAACAAACTAAAAAAGTTTAACGCCTCAAATTTAAAGCTTTGCTTTAAGCTTCAACAGAGAAGCTTAATTGCAGCACAAGTATTTAAGTTCATATTCAAAGAGCCAAACAATAATTTCAGCGCATTTGAGCCCGTTTAAAGTGAACCTGCAAAAGTTGCTCCTTATCAGTCACGGCCTTGTAAGTAATAAATTTACCACTTACGTTAAGGTTAATTTAACCAATCGCCGATAAACAAGGCTTGAATAGTAAGTTCAATGAACTCAGAAATTTATTAAGACACAGTGGTTAAAAACACCTAATTAAAATACCGCAAGCGGTAATAAAACGAGGTGGTTGAAGGCGATATCAGCTCCAATATTGATATCTAAAAGCTTCCATCGCTCTGTTAAAGCGATTGATTAACAATCCGTATCTATAAATGTCTTTGTAATAGTTTTTTATGATTTTAAAGGTCTGGCAAAGCCTGCCCTTCAATTCAGATAAGTAGTTCCCCCTTCCGCAATTTATTTCAATTACCCTCTTAGATGACTGAAAATTGGAACTAAATTGTCCTTCAGTCATAATTCTAAATATGCCTTAGTTTTAAAAGCCTTGTTTTAAGACAAGACACGAAAGACTTTCAAAATTTGGCCTTTAAATCATTTGCTAAACAATCAATGCTCTTAAAACTATCGCTGGAAGTGTAATTCTCCCTACAAACCGGACAAGAAACCCGCCTAACAAGAAACTTGAATGTAATTCCATGCAATAAGGCAAGGAAAGGTAGAGCGATCAAAGCAAATCATTTAAAGGTCAAAATCAATTCTCAAAAACTTATAACTTTCTGTTTTTAGGGCGGATCTAAATGAAATTTTTTCTTTCAGCATAGGTCTTTTCTTTTATCAGCGAATGCTAAGTTTAAAAAAAGCCTGAAAATCCATCTCTAAAGAGCAGTTATGTTTTAGAAAATTAAGAATGATTGATGCTACGTTGTAAATTCCCCCTTGGTTATTAACCGTTTTTGTTGACTATAAAACCCCACTATCAAATCTTAAAACTTTCAAACCAGTCCCAAGTTAAACAGTGGAGCTGGATAGTAGCTAGGCAAGATAGGCCTACTCACTTTTCTAATGTTAAGGCAAGCACTAGAGAAGTAAAAAAATAAAAAATCATCGAGTTAAAGTGCTGTTTTAAGTGTTGACCCTCTTTAATGTTCAGTTGTTGCAATCAAAGCCTATCTTTTGTTTTTAAAGGCAATAAAAATACCTTCGCTCAAATCGCTAAGAGCGCGAATGTCTTATCTTTTACGCTAGGTTTACTTTTAGAATACTTGGTGAGCGGTCTTAGTAGTCCCTCTATTTCCAAGACTATACACATACCTAAAAGACCTTGCAAGTCAGACTTGGGCCTGAAGGATGCAATTTTAGTATGGTTTAGAGCCTCATGAATTAACCCTTCGGCGCCCGTATTAATGGTGTTCATTAACCAACTTATTGGGAATTAATAGTTTTTTTACGAATCTGTGGAGTATGCGTTTTGCGAATCGAGTCAAGACTTGCATCAAAAAAAACACAATTATTTTTTTTATCAAAAAAAGCGACGGTATCTGAGTAGTTCTTGTGAAAAATGCGGCCTCTTAATAACATGTTGAATCTAGGAAAAATCCTGAATTGTACGATGAAAAAAGCACCAAAAAAAAACACCTGGAGAAATCCAGGTGTTTCTAAAATGCAACAGAATAGCGCCGCAATGTAAAATAAAAAATCTAGCGGTAAAATTTAAGCACTAAGGGCTTTAATTCTAGCTGAAAGACGAGAAACTTTACGTGAAGCGCTGTTTTTATGCAGGATACCTTTTTGGGCACTGCGCATAATTTCTGGCTGAGCCGCAACAAGAGCCTGTTGAGCAACTGTTTGATCGCCAGCTGAAATAGCTTCCTCAACTTGGCGAATAAAAGTGCGCATACGGCTGCGACGGTTTTTGTTAATTGCCGTTTTGCGGGCAATTTTACGAATGGCTTTCTTAGCCGATTTAGTATTGGCCATGACGGCTAATCCTCGTTATATCAATCTATTGTGAAAAAACGCAAAAACTTCAATTGGTCTGAAAAACCAAACTCTTTATTATAAAAATCAATAAAAACAAAAGCTTATTGAAGTAAGAGTTTAGGTTAAGAGCAAAAAGAGAGTTGCGAAAAGCAAAGCCGCCCAGCATTAAACAATGCAAGAGCGGCGAAAACTCTGCAATCTTGTATCATTGCAAGCACTAAAGGTCAACAGAGCAGTGTCAATAGCTAGAGAACCCTCATTTAGATTTGCCCCAAGCCCCAATGGCTTACTCCATCTTGGGCACGCTTACTCAGCTATTTTAACCTATGAAATGGCTAAAAAGCATGTAGGAGAGCTCTATCTCCGTATTGAAGACATAGATGGAGCGCGGTCCCAAGAAAGCTTTAGTACAGCAATTATACGCGATTTACATTGGCTTGGGATTGAATGGCAAACCCCTGTGATTTACCAATCAGATCATTTTGAGATCTATTCAGGTGCAATTCGGGATTTAATTGAGCTGGAGCTGCTCTATCCTTGTTTTGCAAGCCGCAAAGAAATCAAGCAAGCTTTAGAGAGAAATGAAACCATCAGGCAAGACCCAGACGGTGCCCCCCTTTATCCAGCGCTCTACAAATATTATCCAAAAGCAAAGGCGGAAGAGCGCATCGCTTCTGGAGAACCTTTTGCACTAAGGCTTCATATGGATAAAGCGATCGATAGAGCTAAGCAGTTAAATAGTGACAGAGAAAAAAAGCTTGCCTATCAAGCAATCACCATCGATTGCTTGATAGGCAATGAAGGGGACACTCCTGGTAGCGTAGTGAGCAATCGAAGGGATACCCCCGGTTGCGTAGTGGGCAATCGAAGGGATTCCCCCGGTTGCGTAGTGGGCAATCGAAGGGACAATAAAGAGCAGCAACTTTCATCCATCCCACTGGCAGCTGAGCGCTGGGGAGATGTCGTAATTAAGAGAAAAGATACCCCAACAAGCTATCATCTATCTGTAGTTATTGATGATGACAAACTCGGTATAACTCATATTTGCCGCGGAAAAGATTTAGAGGCTGCCACAGATATCCATCGAATTTTACAGATAAACCTAGGTCTTGCTCAGCCGATTTATCATCATCATGATTTGGTTCTTTATAATAATGATAAGCTTTCAAAATCCAAAGGCCATCCAAGTCTTTTTGAATTAAGAGAAAATGGTGTAAATCCATTAGATATTTACAAAAGCGCTTTAATAGGGCCTTCAGAGTTAAGTAAATATTTACCCTAAAGTTTATTCTTCCAGAAAAGTTAATATTTTAAAGCGGACTTTAACGACTTCTATCTAAGCTTGGCTACAGTGCAAGAATATGCGCCAAAAATGTGCATATGGAAGTGCTCGTGCTTTGTGAGCAGAATGTAGGGCAGGCCTAGAGTGTCGGGCAAACATGGCTTGATAACGAGATCGTTTGCGTGACTACATGTTTTAAGTATTTAGAGTAAAGGCGTTTCAAAGTTATGTCAGTGACGGGCAAAACAAACCATCCTGAGAATCAAACAGAGCAGAAAGCGCATCAAGAAAGCCTTGATGCGGAAAGAAGCTTGGCTGAAGAGAACGCTGAGCTAAAACAGCAGCTCATCAAGTTAGAAGAGCGCGAGCAGGCAAATGCAGAAATGCTAGCAACAGTTAGCCATGAAATCAGAACGCCGATAGGGGCGATTATGACAATGGTCGAATTGTTGCAGACAACAGATTTAAACACCAATCAACATCACTATGCGCAAACGTTGCAACTTGCTGCTAAAAATCTTTCGACGCTAACTACCGACATTTTAAATTTTGCTCGTTTAGAAGCGGGCCATGTTGAGTTAGAAGAAGAAACGTTTAATCTAAAAGAGTTCCTTGAAACTCTGACAAGCTCAATTAAGCCACGCGCAACTGACAAGGGCTTGAGTTTTATCTGCGAGTTAGATGAAAATTGTCCCAAAATTATTAAAGGCGATCAAGTGCGCCTTAGCCAAGTCATAAATAATCTGGCTAACAATGCTCTTAAGTTTACTGAAAAAGGAGCTTTGAAACTAACAGTATCTTCTTCAGGAATTAGGGAAGAAAAGGTTGGCGAGAAACTCCACTTACTCCGAGTTGAGCTTAAAGACACTGGCATTGGTATCAGCAAAGCTGAGCAAGAAAAAATCTTCACTCCCTTTTGTCAGGCCAATAGTTCAATTCAGGCAAAATTTGGTGGCAGTGGTCTTGGGCTTTATATTTCTAAGAACTTAGCCGAACGTATGGGCGGAAAATTAGATTATAAAAGTCAAAAAGAATGTGGCAGCACCTTTTGGTTTACGTTTCTAAGTGAAGAGGTCGCAGATCAGAATGAAGAGATGGCGGAAGACGAAGCTAACGAAGATGAGCATTTAATAAAGGCTCATGCATTGATTGTAGAAGATAACCCGCTAAATCAAATGCTAATTAAAACGTACCTAGATCAATTCGGCGTAACTTATGATTGCGTCGCAAACGGACAGCTCGCGCTCAATATCATGAAAAAAGAGATGGGCTGTCAAAGCGGTTTGAAACAAAAATATGATCTAATTTTGATGGATATTATGATGCCCGTAATGGATGGTATAACCACAACAAAAGAATTGCACAAAATGTGGGCCAGCCAAACATCTCAAAGTTCCGTGCCGATTTTGGCATTAACAGCTAACGCTCTAGATGACCAAGTCGAAGAATATTACAAAGCTGGTGTAGATGGATACGTATCCAAACCGATCAGAGGTGCGGATTTATATGATGCGATTGAAGCACTCTTGCAAAATGCCGATGTGAAAAAAGCAGCCTCTGCTTAGTGTAGTGGATACTCATATTGTAGGTGTTTCATATAAAAAGCCTCTAAAACTCTCCTTTGTCATTCTCTTGCCTTTAAAGCAAACTTAAATATGCTTTACTGATCGGCATGAGCTGCTCACGTGTATTTCTGATATCGTCAATTTAAATGACTGTTCAGGAACGGCGTGAGAGAGGAGGCAGGGTGATAATTTATAAATTTCTAAAAAACAAAAATTTTCAAATGAAGATTAGACGAAGCTATGTTCTTGGTCTTTTTATGATCGCATCTGTTGGGTTATCTCAATCTTTATTGGTCACATATTTTATATCATCAGCTCAGTCTCAGACTTCTGAGAAAGTTGAAGAGTTGCAGAATGCAGAAAAGATCGAAAAAAAATCCGTTCAACAACGTTTGGCAAAAGCGGCGTTAGAGCGAACAAAGCATCTCGTTATATATAATCCAAAATATTATAAAATTCCCTATCCCAATGGCGATGTCCCCGCACATTTTGGGGTCTGCACAGATGTCATAATTAGAGCGTATAGAGAAGTTGGTATCGATCTTCAAAAAGATGTTCATGAAAAAATGGGAGGAGATGCAAACATTGCTCATAGGCGTGTCAAAGTGCTTGAGAAATTTTTCAAACGGTTTGGTCAATCACTCCCAGTTACAAAAAACCCGAAAGCATATAAACCAGGTGATGTTGTCACCTTTTATTTAAAAGAAGCCATTTCATCAAAAGATCATATCGCTATTGTGTCTGATAAAATCGGAATTTCAGGCAACCCTATGATCATTCATAACATCGGTCTAGGTCCCAAATTAGATGATGATTTGTTTAGCTATCAAATCAGAGGCCACTTCAGATATGGAAGTTGAAATTGAGGCCAGGTCGAAGTTTTCAAAAATATAAAATCAAAAATGTTCTCATTTTGTTCTTGATCATGCAAAGCATTTCCGTTAGGTTGATTAGAGTAAAGTGATTTAGGGGAAGCTAGTGCAGCTTTAATGATATGGCATCAATATCAATCATCGAAAAATTATTTTCCATGTCAGATGAGGTTTGGGCACGACATGCAAACCCATGGAGTGTTTGGACAAGATATTCCTGCCTTCCTCTCTTGGCGTTAGCTGTCTGGTCAAGAGAATGGCTTGGTTATCTCTCACTAGTGCCAATAATTCTTGTATGCCTCTGGACATGGCTAAATCCGCGTTTTTTCAACAAACCTAAAACTACAAATCATTGGGCTTCTAAAGCAGTGCTTGGTGAACGTGTTTGGCTCCAGCACCCAAAAGATCAAATTCCGTCTCACCACCACCGGGCCATACTAATTTTAAACATCATCACTTTTGCTGGGTTCCTGCTTGCCATTTTAGGCTTAATCCAGTTGGAAATTTGGCCAACTGTCTTTGGTACTATCATCACCATGATCGGCAAAAGCTGGTTTTTAGACCGGATGGTCTGGCTATATCAGGATTTGAAGTCTGAAAAAGAACTTTATCAATCTTGGGATTACTAATTTTAAGCCTGGAACTACTTTTTTAGGAATGTCTAACGTATGAGAGGCATGTATGGCCACAAGTAGGCCGAAGGGGAATAAGCATGTATGCTGAAGTGAAGACAGTTGCCTTTATCGGGGTTGAAGCTAAGCCAATAGACGTGCAGGTTCAAGTCGCTTCAGGTCTCCCAGCCTTTAACATTGTAGGCCTTCCAGACAAAGCCGTTGCAGAAAGCCGTGAGCGTGTGAGGGCGGCGTTAAATGCGCTGGGGCTTGGACTGCCACCAAAAAGAATTACAGTGAACTTAGCCCCTGCTGATGTGCCCAAATATGGCTCCCATTATGATCTTCCAATTGTATTAGGTCTCATGGCTGCAACTGACGCTATATCAAAAGACCCCTTGGCCAGATATCTGGTTTTAGGTGAGCTTGCCCTTGATGGAGGAATTAGTTCTGTTGTAGGTGCGTTGCCAGCATCAATCAGTGCAAATAGGTTAAACCTCGGTCTTATTTGTCCATCTGCTTGTGGGCCGGAAGCCGCTTGGGCAGCTGAGGATATGGACATATTAGCGCCCAAACATTTACTAAGCCTGATCAATCATTTCAAAGGAACGCAAGTTTTAAGTCCGCCAAAGCCAAAAATGAATACCATTGCCTCATCAGATGAAGGCAAGCCAGATATGGCTGATATCAAAGGCCAGGAAGGCGCAAAGCGGTGTATGGAGATTGCAGCGGCCGGCGGTCATAATTTGCTTATGTCAGGTCCGCCAGGTGCTGGTAAAACCATGCTGGCGTCTCGCTTGCCAACAATCTTGCCCCCCCTCTCTCCAGAAGAAATGCTTGAGGTCTCTATGATTCAAAGCTTGGCCGGTGAGTTAAGTGGCGGTGAATTAAAACAAGCGCGCCCCTTTAGAGCGCCGCATCACTCGGCCACAATGGCAGCGTTAGTTGGTGGCGGTAGTAAGCCAAAACCAGGCGAAGTTGCTTTAGCCCATCATGGTGTCTTATTTCTTGATGAGCTTCCTGAGTTTACAGCTCAAGTTCTTGATAGTTTGCGCCAGCCGCTTGAATCTGGTGAAACATCAATTGCTAGAGCCAATCACCGCATTACATATCCTTCAAAAATTCAGCTGATCGCTGCCATGAACCCGTGCCGGTGTGGCAAAGCCTTTGAGCCAGGCTTTGCGTGTTCCAGAGGTAGTAATTGCGCTGAGCGCTATCAATCTCGAATTTCAGGTCCCTTGTTAGATCGAATAGATTTGCAAATTGAAGTCCCAGCTGTATCGGCACTTGATCTCCTTGATGAAAGCCCCGTTGAAACAAGTTCCGAGATAAGAAAGCGCGTGACTATGGCACGGTTAATTCAACGAGAGAGATTTGATAAATTAAACGGCAGGGCAGAATTGTTGAACGCCACCTGTTCCCCCCCTCTCTTAGAGCAAATTGCAGCACCGGATGAATTAGGTAAAAAGCTGCTAAAAGAAGCGGCGATAAAGCTTAAACTTTCAGCAAGAGGGTTCCATAAAGCTTTAAGAGTTGCGCGAACTTTAGCTGATCTTGAAAATTGTGAAAGAGTGAACCGGGCTCATATAGCTGAAGCCTTATCTTATCGCGGAAATAAAGCAGAAAACACTCAGCCTAAAATCACTAGAAATAACCAAATAAGCGGATACTAGAGGGTGTCTCAAGTAAGAAAATGCGGATACTAGCAGGTATCTCAAGCAAAGAAATGCGGATGCTAGTGGGCATCTGAAGCACAGAAATGCGGATGCTAGTGGGCATCTGAAGCACAGATATGCGGATGCTAGTGGGCATCTGAAGCACAAAAATGAGCATTTTAGAACCATTTCAGCAAATTTCATCTAGTTAGATAAAATTTGAATTATTATTCTAAGCCTTTCTCAAATCAATTCTGATTAACTAAAACTCGAGCATATTGTTTTAAGTGGATACTCCTCCCAGTTGCTTGTGCGGATGCTAGTGGGCATCTGAAGCAAAGATCTGCGGATGCTAGTGGGCATCTGAAGCAAAGATCTGCGGATGCTAATTAGCATCTGAAGCAAAGATTTGCGGATGCTGGTGGGCATCTGAAGCAAAAAAATGGGAACTGAGGAGCGTTCGCGACGGTTGCAAGTGGGCAACTGAAGGAGCGTTAAAAGTTCCAAAATGCTCTCATGCGGCAGTTAATTAAGATTGAGTTCATTCGTGAAAAATAAAATTCCAAATTTATCAGAAAGAATTTTGCTGAACCAAACAGCAAGTATAGGCCATGAAAATCAGCTATTAACGGTTTCTAATGGTGAAATCGATAGTGGTTTTCAGCATGACTTTCAATTTGATCATGATTGCAGTGAACATGAAAGAGTTGGTGAAAAAACAACAGGGTTCAAAAATACTAAGCCTGGAGATATAGCCCCCTTATTAACACAAGCAAAATCACAAATAAAACAAGCACAGCTTACCAATGATGCGCAAAAACTTTTTCAAGGCATAACAGCGAAAAAACTCATAGCAGCTGGAGCACTTCTTTCAGTTGTATGCTCCACTCTAATGTTCTTATTCTCCATCATTTTACTTGCCAGCACGATCAATCCATTTTGGGCGAGTCTTTCCTTTGTTTCAATTTTGATGATGATGGGTACCAGCTGGAGTGCATATTATTTAACGGCTTCAAAATCCAAAAATATTTCAGCAGATACTCTTGTCACTGAACTGAACGAACAAGTGGAACACTTCAGTGATGTCCAGTGGGAACTGAGAGATAGTGAAAGTCGTTATAGAGATTTATTGGATTGTCAAAATGATATCATCATTCGAAAAGATATTCATGGATTACTGACCTATACGAATAGTGCATTTAGTCGTCAATTTGGAAATCTTTTGTCGTCAGAAAGTGGTCAAAAATTCAATCCAACAATCATAGCCGGTGACAAAACGCCAGCACTTGATTTTAAGGCAGGCCAAGGACGCCGAAATTACTCACAACGCATCGCAACTCCCTTAGGTCTTAGATGGTTTGAATGGGAAGAATTTGCTATTCGTGATAATGCGTTGAATATAATTGAAATCCAGTCCATTGGCCGTGATATAACAGATCAAAAGCAAGCTGAAGATGAATTGCAAGAAGCACGAGACCAAGCTCTTCGTGCAAATTCCGCAAAGGGGCAATTTCTGGCAACCATGAGCCATGAAATCAGAACCCCAATGAACGGAATTTTAGGGATGACGGGCTTGATGATGGACACACAATTATCAGCTGAACAAAAAACATATGCGCGAGCCATCAATTGCTCTGCTAAAAGCCTTCTTTCACTCATTGATCAAATTTTAGATTTCTCAAAAATTGAGGCTGGTAAATTAGAGCTTGAAGAGCAACCTATCGATTTAAGAGACATAGCCCAGTCAGTTGTTGAGTTACTAGCCCCGCGCGCTCATGATAAAAAATTACAAATGGCCTGGTATATCGACCCAACCATTCAAGAAACGCTCATTGGTGATGAAGTGAGGTTGCGCCAAATTCTGACAAACCTAATTGGTAACGCGATTAAATTCACTGAGACAGGTGGCATTACAGTTGAGATTTTAGATGCAGATAAAAAAGACAATGGCGATAAATATTTCAGCAAACCAAGCAGTGCTTCTACGCAAAAAATAAGAATAAATGTAAGAGACACTGGAATCGGCCTAACCAAGGCAGCACAGAAAAAAGTTTTTGGTGATTTTGAACAAGCTGATAGTTCGCATGCACGCCGCTTTGGAGGCACTGGCCTTGGGCTTGCGATCACCAAGCGCATCATAGAAAAAATGAATGGTAATATTCACATTTCGTCTGAGCAAGTCGAAGGGTGCCAAAATCCAGGTGCTGAATTTCATATAGAAATTGAGCTAAAAAGAAACAAAAATTCTAGCCATCTCTATCAATTTTATCAACTGCCAGATGACCCCCATAACGTCTTGCTCGTTGGTGAGTTGGACATTGAGATGAAGGCGATCATTAAAACATTAAAAGCTGCAGGGCTTTCAGCTGAATATTGTCAGTCCAAAAATGCTTTACAAAAAATTGCTGGAGCCGGTAAATCAGGACATCCCTTTGACACGCTTATTTTAGATACCAAAACAGCGAATACGGTTTACAATAAACTATCAAAAGAGTTTAACGCTCAATTGCAAGAGCAGCCTAAAAATATCTCGCCAAGAATAATTGTTATTATGGAAGTCTCGGAGCGGGGTGGTTTTTCCATTTTACAAGAGCAAGGTGTCAATGCATATTTAACAAGACCGGTCCGACCAATTTCACTATTTGCAAGAATAAATGCAGACTTTGCTATCAAAAGTAGTGAGCAAAAATCAGAAAAACATAAAAAAAATGATAGTTGCGGAATAATTAATAAAAATCAAAAGACAACTATTCTATTAGCTGAAGATAATGAGATTAATGCATTATTAGCCAGGACAATTTTATCAAAGCTTGGAGTAGACGTTTTACATGTCAAAAATGGTGAAGCCGCTTTAGAACTTGTGAAAGACCATAATGAGGCAGCTAGATCAATTGATTATATTTTAATGGATATTCACATGCCTGAGATGGATGGTTTTGCCGCAACCAAAGCAGTGCGCAGCTATTTAGAAAAACATGAAAATACAATTTCTAAAGCAGTTCCAATTATCGCTCTCACTGCCAATGCATTCCCTGAAGATCGTGAGAAATGCCTTAAAGCAGGCATGAATGATCATCTTGCTAAGCCTTTTGAGCAAGACCAACTCAAGGAAGTTTTACTAAAATGGCAGGCTCCAATAGAACTGAAATATAAAGAGAAGGTCTCTGCCTGATTTAAAAAGCTAGAGCTTTTTGAAGGGCTTACTTAAGAGGTCTATCATCATCATCAAGAATGCGATGCGCAGAACCTTCTAGATCTTCAAATTGATCAGTTTTTAACGCCCATAAGAAGCCAAGCAGACCTAAAAATCCAAGCCCTAATGCTATTGGAATAAGTAATAATAAATTGCTCATCACACCTCCTATAAGGGCTCATCTTCCTGCCATTGATAAGAAGAGGCAAGAAGGTGCAATCGTAACGCATTTAACGTCACAATCATAGATGAAAGAGACATAGCAATTGCTGCAACAATTGGGGTCGCAAATCCAAACACAGCGATAGGTACAGCGATCAGGTTGTAAACTAAAGCAAGAGCAAAATTTTGGTATATGAGCGCTTTAGAACTTTTTGCAAGTTGAAAAAGACCAATAATAGATTTCAAACTATCATTCATTAAAACAAAGTTAGCCGTAACCTGAGCAACATCGCTCGCACTTGAGGGGGAGAGCGAAGTAAATGCAGCCTTTAAGGAAGGGCCATCATTTATCCCATCACCAACCATAAGAACTTTTGAACCATTTGATCCAAGCTCTTCTATATAACTGCATTTCTCATCTGGTTTCATTTCAGCTTTGAAATGTTCTATATTTAGCAATTGAGCCATGCGCTCAACAGCTTCTTGCCGATCGCCAGATAAGAGCTGCACATCAATGTTCTGCGCCTTTAAGGTTCTAATTAATCCTATAACGCCTGGGCGCAACTCATCTTCAAATGTAAAAAGAGCTATGCGCTGTTTTTCTCCTGTCCTGTTGTAGGAGGCCCAAAGCATCAAATTAACTTCATTATGAGTTTCATGCGCTTTATCAATGTTACACCACTCAAAAGAACCAAGACGCAACTCACCGCCTTTATATGTTGCACGAAGTCCTGAACCAGGATGCTCTTCAATACCTAAGAGTGTTTCTGTTTGCCCGCTTTTTTCCTGTAAAGGCGGACTTTGATAAGCTCTGGCCAAAGCTCTAGAAAGAGGGTGAAGACTGTTTTGCGCAAGCTGAGCAGTTATGGGAAACAATTCATCTGCTTCAAAAAAACTCCCAGAAAGTTTGAGTTTAGATAAAGTAAGTGTGCCTGTTTTATCAAAAACAACAGTATCAACTTCACTTAACTTCTCAAGAGCAGCACCATCCTTCATTAAGAGGCCGTGCTTGTGCGCAATCGAACTAGCAACCACTTGAACAACAGGAACAGCAAGGCCAAGGGCACAAGGACAGGTGATGATAAGAACTGAGATAGCCGTATAAAGTGAACCTTGCCAAGGCACGCCATAAAGCATCCAGCCAGAAAATGTTAAAAGAGCGACTAAATGCACAAAAGGCGCGTAAACAGAAGCAGCTCGATCAGCCAGTTTTCTGTATCGCGGAGCTCGTTCATTCGCCTGTTCCATTAAACGAATGATTTCAGCTAGCAGTGTTGTATCCCCAACAGCTGTGGTTTTAATTTCAAGCGGGCCAGATAAATTAACAAGCCCTGAAAACACCTCGTCTCCCGGTTGAGCTTTGGTAGGAACAGATTCGCCATTGACCAAAGACCAGTCAATATCACTCTTACCAGCAAGAATTTCTCCATCAACAGGAATGGTTTCACCAGGCAAAACAAAAACCCGCATACCAGTTTCGATATCGGAAATGGGTAGAGTTTTCTGGCTTCCATCATCATTAATAATCTGTGCAATTGAGCTTTTAAAAGCAAGCAGTTGGCGCACACCTGAAAAAGC
>JAJFHW010000138.1 GCA_021775385.1 Hyphomicrobiales bacterium
CTGCTATTTCGGCCAATGAGTTTAATGAGGGTTGCGCTATCCATATCTGCATCATCAAATTGAGCTTTACTGATATCAGTTCCTTCTAAAAAAGCCCCGTCAAATTGCGCCTTCTTTGCGTTCACACCAACTAGCTTAGCATTTTTCAAATTGGCAAATTCAAGAATAGAACTAGACAAGTTCGCATGACTAAAGTCAGCATTCTCCAAATTGGCAGAGCTCAAATTACCAGCAATTAACCCCATAGATTGATTACGCATATCAGCAGAAAGATTCGCATTGCGCAATTTAGTATTTTTCATATTGGCCCGGCTAAGATTGGCCGCAATGGTTGCACCAGAAAGGTCGGAATTTTCTAAATTAACATCAAGCATTTGAGCTTGAAAAATACTTGCACCTGTAAGGTCAGTGTTAGAAAGGTTTGCCTTAAGTAACCAAGCTTGGTCAAGGCGAGCCCCTTTTAAAGTGCTATTTGATAAATTGGTTTTATTCATATTCGAGGCGCGAAAATTGACATTAGAAAAATCAAGACCACTTAGGTCTAGGCCATTTAATGAGAGGTTGGAAAGGTCCGCAGGTTTATTTTTAGAAGATGCTTTCTTTAATCTCTCAATTACCTCTCCCCGACTAAGTTCAGATTTGGTCATGGCATCGCTAGACAAGTCCACATGGTCCATCATATTTTGAGCGAAAACTCTCTGAGTATTAGAAAATAAGATGAGATAGCTAAGTGAAAAAATAAAACTAATGAAAAACAGGCGGATGTAGTTAAATAAATATGAAGAGTGTAATTTTAGGGCTATCATGAATAGTTTCCTTCCACAAAAATGGGAGATTGAAAAGCTACATTCCAGTTTTATTGTTTTTAAAAGGCTCGCTTCACCTGTTTTAGTCTATCATATTAATCTATGTGGTAGCCTTATTTCCACTTATTGAGGGCTTTGTGATCAATCTACCTCAATATTTGAACAATTATGAGCCGGGTGGCATGTGAATTGCCTATTAAAAGGGTAAAAATGAGCAAGTGAGTGCGTAAAGCCAGTATCTCTGTATGGTGCGTATGAAAAATAAAAACAAAAAACAATAAGCTCAAAAATAAAAATATGATATTCACTGATGAAAAATAAATGTCATTTATAATAGACTTAAAAAAAACATGTATTGCATCATCATAGTATGGGGAGAATTTTATGTGCCTTGGTATTCCAGGTCAAATCGTAAGTGTAAAAGACGCCATCCGTCATTTAGCCGTTGTTGATGTTTCTGGCATCCAGCGAGATGTTAATGTTGCCTGTGTCATATCGGACGAACGCCCAATCGAGAAATGTGTTGGTGATTGGGTACTGGTCCATGTTGGCTTTGCTATGAGCCGCATCGACGAGGAAGAAGCAACCGAAACGCTCAAAATTCTTGAAAAACTTGGAGAGGTTGAAGAAGAGCTGGAAGCTATGAGAACAACAGGCACATAAGTGAGCTTCCACGAGGCCAATTGAAGACGCAAGCGCAACCCTAAAACCCTAAAAAGCCTGAAAGGCTTAAAAAGTCTCAAGGGAAAGAGGACCAAATGTCTGAAAAAAACGAAGATGCTTTATCAGGTCTCTATCCATTTTTGCATGACAAAAAACAAGACCCAGTCCAAATGAATGAGGCCCTCTTAAAATCAGTTGAACTCAAGGCTGATGATCATGCCACAGTGTTAAGAGATTTTTTTCAAACGCACAGTCAAGCCGTTGTAGATGCCGCAAAAACTATTGCTGAAGTATACCGAAATGATGGACGGCTTCTAACAATGGGAAATGGAGGCTCAAGTTGCGACGCCGCTCATGTCGCCGTTGAATTCCAGCATCCAATAACAGCCGGTCGTCCCGCTCTCACTGCAATCAACCTTACTTCAGACATCACTATGATGACAGCTGTTGGCAATGACATTGGCTTTGCCCATGTCTACACCAGGCAAGTGATTTCACAGGGAAGAAAAGGTGATTGTTTAATAGGCCTTTCAACAAGTGGTAACTCAGACAATCTCGTCAACGCTTTTGAAAAAGCTCTCGAGATGGAGATTAAAACAATTGGATTTGCAGGCATGTCAGGCGGGGCCATGAAAGAGATCGGCCTAGATCATTGCCTGACCATAGAAAGTCAGTCAATCCACCGCATACAAGAATGCCATCTCATCATTTATCACATTCTATGGGATTTAGTGCACACCTTGCTTGCCGATGACCGAGGTGGATTAAAAGCTGATTAAAATCAAACCGAGATAATTTAAAAATTAATAAGCAACAGCAAAGCTAAAAATAAAAAGTTAGGGGAGCCCCCAATGAAATATGTAGACGAATTTCGTGATCCGGAAATGGCCAAAACCTTATTAAAGGAAATTGAGGCCCTGACATTAGAGATACCCAAAGCGTCGAAACGACCATTGCAGATTATGGAAGTCTGCGGCGGCCACACTCATTCTATTTTCAAGTTTGGCATTGAAACTATGTTACCCGATTGTATTGAGCTGGTGCATGGGCCAGGTTGTCCAGTATGTGTTCTTCCAATGGGCCGTGTCGATGATTGTATCGCCATTGCAGAAACACCTGATATGATTTTTACAACCTTTGGAGATGCGATGCGCGTCCCTGGGTCTAAAAAAAGTTTGTTACAAGCCAAGGCGGAGGGATGTGATATCCGCATGGTTTATTCCCCGCTAGATGCCTTAGATATTGCGAAAAATAATCCAGAAAAAGAAGTGAGCTTTTTTGGCTTAGGCTTTGAAACAACAATGCCATCAACAGCACTCACTATTCTGCAAGCTGAAGCTGACGGCGTTGAAAACATATCCCTATTTTGCAATCACATAACCCTCATCCCCACAATCAAAGCAATTCTTTATAGCCCCGATCTAAGATTGGATGGTTTCTTAGGGCCACGACATGAGATATTGGTGATCGTCCACATCCCATATCATTTTATTTCTAACCATTATAAGAGACCACTTGTCGTCGCAGGCTTTGAGCCCTTGGATGTTTTACAATCCATTTGGATGGTGCTGAAACAAATCAAAGAGGGGCGCCACGAAATTGAAAACCAGTATAACCGAATTGTCCCTGAAGATGGGAACAATGTAGCATTACAATCGATTGGGAAAGTTTTTGAATTACGT
>JAJFHW010000139.1 GCA_021775385.1 Hyphomicrobiales bacterium
CAAAAGTCAAAAAAACCTTGTAACAAGTATCTAACTAAAAACTCACCATAAGAATAAGGAGTGACGCCACTACGGCGTCATGACATGGCGAAGCCGGGTGCCTAGCGCCGCCCCTCGGAGGCCTATGAGCTTGAGCTCATAAGAATAGCCGTGAGAGAGAACAAAAGGAGTGACGCCACTACGGCGTCATGACATGGGGAAGCCCGGTGTCTAGCGCCGCCCCTCGGAGGCTCAAGCGCCTAGCACGGTTGCTATTAGGCAACTGAAGTGCCCAAAAAAGCGCTTGAAATAGCCGTAAAAGAAAATATAAATTAAGCCTTCCCACCAGGAATGCGTAATTTTTGTCCAGGAAAAATAAGATCAGGATCACGGATTACTTCGCGGTTCGCTTCAAAAATTTCTGTGTGCTTTGTGCCATTGCCAAGTGTGTTGGCAGCAATCTTCCAAAGGCTGTCGCCTTTTTTCACTTCGTAATAAAGCACATCTTCTTCGTCGCCCGGAGCGCTAAGTTCAGCTGCATGCACCTCAGAAATGCCGAAAATATTCCCTGCCATCAGGACAGCTTTTTGAAAAGCGCTTTGGTCTTTTGCTTCACCTTTAATGTGAGCAACGCCATCTTTCACTTCAACTTCAAGATTGTCGACCCCAGGGTTGCTTTCTTCAATATGTTCTTTGATCTTCTCGCCGCCTTCATCTTCTGTACCAAAAAGTTTATGACCAATGTCTGCTGCAAAATCCAGTAAACCCATCTTTATCTCCCAATGTTAAAGTCAATGATGTTAAAGCATAGCTTATAACAATCAAATCAAACATAACACAATTTATTTAGAACGAAAAAGAAATTATAATTACATAAAGACAATAAAAAACAATGCAGTAAAGATGTAAAATCAACTAAATAGTGAGCTGTGTTGTTCGGTATAAAATTTTTGTAAAGATCTTTGCCACGCTTTAAAAAAGAATATAATAGATTAGGGTTTAGCCCCTAGGGTCAAACCTTGTACAACGAACTTAGAAGGGTATTAAATGGATAGGACAGCGTTAAGCTCTCATGTGCGAACTTTAGCCAGAGGTCCAGGTCGTTCGCGATCATTGACCTTGGATGAGGCTAAAGACGCGATGTCAATTATCCTCTCTGGAAATGCTCAACCAGAAGCAGTTGGTGCCTTGCTGATGTTAATGCGTTTCAGAAGTGAAAATGCTGAAGAAATTACAGGCTTCATACAAGCAAACCATGAAGCGCTACCAAACTGGCTCAGAAATTTAAAGCCAGAGTTGGATTGGCCGTCTTATGCAGCCGGGCGCACCAGAGGTCTGCCATTTTTTCTCCTCTCAGCTCTTTTGCTCAGTCAAAATAATATCAAAATTTTTATGCATGGGTTTAATAGTGCGCACTCAGCGTCTGGCAGCACAGAAGACGCGATTAATTTATTAGGCCTAGATGTTGCAGAAACCGAAGACGCTGTGAAAGCCGGGCTGGAAGAAAATAGTTTTGCCTACATGCCCCTTCGCTCCTTAAGTCCAAAAAATTATGATCTTATCAATTTGCGTGATGTCTTAGGTTTGAGATCACCTATTAATACAGTCCTTCGCAGTCTTAACCCAGCATGCGCAAAGGCTTCGATGATCGGAGTTTTTCACCCACCCTATATCGGCCTGCAAGCAGGTGCGACACTCTTAATGGAGAATGGCGATGCGATTATATTCAAAGGGGGAAGCGGAGAAGCTGAGCGCACTCCACTAAAACCAGTGAAAATGACATATACCAGAGACGGACAAGCAAATGAAATTATTGCCCCCGCGTTGCTAAAAAGAGCCGAGCTAGAAGAACCAGATGAAGAGCTTAGATTGGAAGATTTAAAAGACATTTGGAACGCTGAGAAAGAGGATGAAAAAGCTCTAAGCACAATCATAGGAACCGCCGCTGCTGCACTCTTCATTCTTCAAAAAGCTGAAACAATAGAGCAGGCTGAAAATCTCGCTCGGGACTATTGGCAGAATCGAAGTTCTTTATAAAGTTTAAGCAAGCAGTCCGTATAGAATGGATTGCTTAACTTATTGATATGTAGCAATAATTAAATTACTTATCGAGCTATAACCAGCGAATGCACGCCCCGTGTAACTGGTATCGAAAGGTTCGTTTTTAAAAGTTGAACTCTCTTTTGCTCTAAGGGGTCTGTCACTAAGTGCCAAAAGTCAATCGACCCACCTTTAATGCGATCATTAAAATGATCGTAGGTAGCAACAGCTAAATAAGAACTGGAATTATCAAATACGGCCGCTTCCGGCAAAATTCCATCATACGCAAAATCATTTATTTTTTCGAGTTGCCCTGTTTCTTGGTCTAATGAAGCAAGTGTCAAGGAGCTATACCAGGTGATGCGCTTATCAGTATAAGGCAGGTAACTTCGCTCCAGGTTCGTAGTTACAACCCATTTACCATCAGGACTAACGGCCAACCCTTCTGGCGAAACACCGGTTTTAATTGTGCTAATCATAGCGTGACGAGGTTGGTCACCAGCAGTCCCTGTTTTCATCTGGCCTGCGTTCATCCGAACAGTAAGAGCAGAGCCGCGCGGCGCTTCAATCCATCGCCCAGCAATGTCAGTTCCCCAGTAAAGTGCATTGATAACAACATGGCGTCCGTTGGGAGTGAACTTAACTCGAAATGGAGCTTTCTCGATCTGAACAACATTACCAAATGGGGTAACTTCTAAACTTCCATTTACACGAGCAAAGCGAATGTTAGAGCCACTTTCATTTAAAAGAGCTAAAATATTTTCGCTCGGATGCCAATCAACATCAATCATGCGGTCTTTAATATTCCAACCTTTGAGTTTTGGGTAAACAGGTGTTCCAATTTTTCCATCAGAAAATGGAAACAAGCCCAAAGGAGTTGTTGCCCCTCCTCCCTTATTATGAAATGTAATGGCTATGAGGCTACCATTGGGATTGACCCGTATGGCATCGGGCCGTAATGGAATGGTTATGTCTTGAACCATTTGAGGGTTTTTAGGGTCGGACAAGTCAAAAACCTGTAACCGGTTTCCAAATTTTAAATCCGTAAACGTTGCATTCTCTTTTGCTCTAGGTCGTTGGCCCCAGGTTTCAATAACAAATGCATATTTTCCATCAGGAGTAACATCTACTGATACAGGAGGACCAGCCACAGAATTTGAAGCAGGCACTTCCTTTGCCGCCCAAGAAGTAGAGTTCCCTTCAAGAGGAAGAATGGTGAGAGTGTCGTCTCCAATCGGCGCTCCTAGCTTTCCATCAACATAAGCTGAAGCTAGCATATCTGCATCAGAAACAGAGATGAGATAGCGGCCCTTAAAGTCCATAGGTGAAGTGAGATTGCGCTCTTGAGCAAATAGGACCTGGGTCGAGATCAAGAAAAAAACGAATGATACAGCAGTGAATAATCTAGAAACCATGTTTATTTTCCAAGAACAATTCAATCAATTTAATTAGCTAGCTAACTAAATGTGTAAGTAAGGTACAGAAATCACATAATCAAGTCACATAAAATTGATGATTGAACGAAATGAAACAATCTCAATTCCATAAAAGTAAGTAACCTATTAAGCAGACAAAGTTTTTCTCAAACACAATTTCGTTTTTAAATTAAAACACATATAACTAAAAAAATATCGGCTTAGATCATCAACCCGTTTTTTTAAGTTCCAGCAAAAAGTTGCTCATTTCATCGCGCAATTCTTGTAGCGAACCTTCTTGTTCTGAAAGTTCGTTTGAAGCTTTTAGAATTTTCTCGCTTGATTGTTGTGTCTCTTCGGTTGCATCGCGGACAACTGAAATGCTCTGGCTCACATCCTCGGTACCAGTTGCCGATTGATTGACGTTAATGGCAATTTCTTGAGTTGCAATGCCTTGTTCCTTAATAGCTTCAGCAATGGCATGGGAAATATCACTGACTTGCTCAATCGTATCTCGAATATCTTTGCCGGCTTTAACAGCATCATCGGTGGCTTGTTGAATGCTAACGATTTGTGCTTCAGTCGCTTCTGTAGCTTTAGCAGTTTGATTGGCAAGAGCTTTGACCTCTTGAGCAACAACCGCAAAGCCTTTCCCCGCATCTCCAGCACGTGCCGCTTCAATGGTCGCATTTAAGGCGAGTAAGTTTGTTTGCTCTGCAATTTCAGTTATGAGTTTCATAACGTTACTAATCTCAACTGAAGCTTCTGCTAAGCTAGAAATCTGACCACTCATATTATCTGATTTAATCACAGCCTGCGAAGTGATATCGGAGGCTTGCACAACTTGCCGGTTGATCTCATCAACAGAACTGGTTAGCTCCTCTGTAGCTGAAGCAACCCCTTGCATATTATGAGATGTCTGCTCAGCCGCACACGCAACAGAACTGGCTTGTTCTTTTGCTAAATTTGAAGTGTTATTGACGGAACCGGCCACGTCAGTTAATTCATGCACGGAAGCAGAAACTGAAGAAACAATATTCTTTAAATAAAGTTCAAATTTATTACCGATATTTTCGAAATTCTCATTTCGCTCCTTAATATTATAAGTCGCTCGGTTAATCGTTTTAGAGCACTCTAAATAAGAGCCGGTCATGCCTTTTTCAGATATAAGGCGAAAAAATTGATTGCGACTAACATACTCAAGACAGGCCTTAGATTCACGCATATAAGCATCAGTTCTATCAATCATTAAATTAATGGCATGCATCAATTCGCCAAGTTCCCCCTTTTCCTGAATATCAAGTATGCGCGCTTCAAAATCTCCTGCTGCCACAGCCTCAACAACTTTCTTAGCTTTGGAAATAGATTTATTTGAATTAGAAAAAATCATTTTTGGCCTCATGATTTATAAAAAAATGCTTTAATTTTACCGATATCCGCGGCGTTGATTTTGTCCGACAGTCATAATGAACTCGTCATAAGCAAGTTGTTGCTCTGCAAGGTAACCACTCATTAGGTTTTCAGAGTTTAGTAGTCCTTGTTTTCTATCAGCTAGATCTTCGGCTTGTTTTAATTGCTTATAGAGAGGAATGATTGTTTGATTTAAAATGTCTGTTTGCGGGACCCGGCGGTTTGAGTGATACCCAGAAATTCTTCCATTCATATCCCGGCTGGGTGTTACATGCGCATAAACCCAGTAATGGTCACCATTTTTGCAACGGTTAATAACATATGCAAAAACTTCCTTGCCTTCGCGAACTGTGTCCCAAAGCATTTTAAAAATAACCCTAGGCATGTCAGGGTGACGAATAATGTTGTGAGGTTTGCCTATTACTTCTTGTTCGGTGTAACCGGCAATTTCTAAAAACAACTTATTGGCGTATGTGAGATGCCCCTTTAAGTTTGTCTTAGAAACTATGATTTCATCATCTTGAAATTTAATTTCTCTACCGGATAAGAAAGAATCTTTGCCCATAATGTATCCTTAACTTAGTAATCTTGACTAAATTTGATCTAATAATGATTACTACTAAAAAACGTAATTAAACTGTAATAAAGGGCCGAGATAGAAGTGTTATCATAGTTCTATCACAGTAAACACTATAATTCAGCTTACAGAATATACGTACACGTCTAAGGGTTAACATAAGGTATAAATAATTTGTATGTTTAGAATCTCTTACATTTCAGAAACATTTTTGTTTACATTTACTTAATGTTTTAGAGGAGAAAATTGGTGCTGGAAAACTATAAAAATGCCAAAATATTATGAAAAAATAACATAGTTAAACAGACTAGTTGAGAAGTTGCACAACCACTGGTTACAATTCATTTGAAATGAATATTTGAATAATTTCTTTTTAGAAAGTTGAAATTTAATGGAACTCACGATCGAAGAAAGCCGTAAATCCTCAATATGTGAAGCTTTAATGAGTTTTTATAAATCTGAATTTGATGAAGATTTAAGTGCATTCCGAGCTGAGCAATTGGTGGAGTTCATGCTGAAGCAAATCGGCCCCTCGCAATATAATCAAGCAATCCAGGATGCGAGAAAATTCATGAGTGAAAAACTAGATGATTTAGATACCGAATTTTATATCAGTGATGACCTTTGAATGGAAAAAATCAAAGACAAAAAACAATAAAGCCTTCGTTTAAGGCATGATGGTTTTATTGTAATGAGGGAAAATCATTTCTAGCTTAGTAAATTTTGGTTGCGGGGGCT
>JAJFHW010000140.1 GCA_021775385.1 Hyphomicrobiales bacterium
GATAGTTGTCAAATAGGTTTACAAGATGTTTGTATCATATTTGAAAGAGGTTGAAAATGTTAAAAGCAGTTCTCATTCTAAATGCACTCTCATGCGCCATATTCGGCGCTTTGTTTTTTCTCAAAAGTGAGGAAGTTGCAAGTTTCATTGGCACCCCTCCCACTTTGTTAGTTCAAGTCTTGGGGGCAGGGCTTTTTATAAATGCTATTTTACTTCTTTGGACTGCATTTCAATCCGCACCGAAAAGAAAAGATGTGCTCTTCTTTTCTCTTGGTGATGCAGCGTGGGTAGCATTCACGGCCATTCTTGTAATTGGAAATATCTGGATTATAAACACTGAAGCCATCTTTTGGAGTTTAGCTGTTGCTCTCTTTGTTGGCCTATGCGGGTTGCTTCAATGGATGTTCGCTCCAAATACTCAAGAACAAGTCTAAAATTTACAAGCTTAAAAAACAAAACCCCAGCTAATTTAATAGCTGGGGTTTTCTTAATTCTTGTTGCCCGCTTAATCAGCGCGAACATGAACATATTCACCAGGCGCATCTCCAAGGTTTTTAATAGATTTCGGCTGGCGCGCTGGAACAAGTCCACCACTCTTCTTGGCAATCCATTGCTCCCAATCACTCCACCATGAACCCTCATGTTTTTCAGCACCTTGAATCCATTCATCAGGATCTTTAAATAGTTTCCTCGATTTATTTGTCCAGTGACAGTATTTTTTCTTCACCGGTGGGTTAACAATGCCGGCAATATGACCAGAGGCCCCCAAAACAAATCGCTTCGGCCCAGTAAAAGAATTCACACCAGCATAACAAGCGCGCCATGGTGCAATATGATCATCCTTAGTAGCAAGCATATAAGCGGGTGTTTTAATTTTACTCACGTCAATTGCATGGCCATCAACGGTAATCCGTCCCGGGTCCATAAACGCATTGTCTCGATAAAAACCTGTGAGATATTCAACAATCATTTTAGCTGGCATTCGTGTGGCGTCCGCATTCCAATAGAGAAGATCAAACGGCACAGGGTCCTTACCCATCAGGTAATTATTGACGACAAAAGACCAAACTAAATCATTCTCTCGCATCATGTTAAACATGCCAGCCATTTCATTGCCTTCTAAATAACCGGTCTTTCCCACCTTTTCTCCAAGCGTTCGCAACTGATCATCATCAAAGAAAACGGACATTTCACCAACATCACTCATATCGACCATAGAGGCAAGGAGTGTAGCTGAGTTGATGCGCTTATCACCTGTTGCTGCCATATAAGCAAGTGTGGTTGTAAGGAGAATTCCTCCGATACAGAACCCCAATGCGTTCACTTTTTTCTCGCCCGTTGTTTTTAAAACATTCTCTAACGCAACAAGGACACCATCTTTCATATAGTCAGTAAAAGCGGTTTGTGCTTCAGCTGGGCCAGGGTTAACCCAGGAAATAACAAATAATGTATATCCTTGATCAACAACCCACTTGATATAGCTATTTTCAGGTTTCAGGTCGAAAACATAAAACTTATTAATCCAGGGCGGGACAAATAAAATCGGCGTTTTATATGTTTTCTCAGTGCTAGGAGAATATTGAATAAGTTCGAATAAATAATTTTTGTAGATCACTTTACCCGGTGAGTTGGCAATGTTTTCACCAACCTTAAAGGCATCTTGATCTGTCATACTCACCTTTAGTTGCCCATGCCCGCGCTCCATGTCATTTAATAAATTTTTAAAGCCATCAAGTAAATTGTTACCACCAGAGTCGATGGTTTTTTTCATAACCTCAGGGTTTGTCAGTAGAAAATTACTTGGTGAGATGGCACTGGCAAATTGCCGGGTAACAAATTGTACTTTTTTCTTATCTTTCAATGACATACCTTCTGCATCATCAGATAGGTTCTGCGCCCAATCAGAAACAAGAAGGTATGTTTCTTTTATATAATCAAATGCAGCATTTTTTTCCCAAGCTTCATCTTTAAAACGTCGATCCTTACTGCTGGAAGCTTCTGCAACAGGGTCCAACCCCAATGAACGATTAGCAGCATTTAACCAAATGTCTGATAAGCCGCTCCATAAATTATATTGAGCACTTATCAAACTAGCAGGGTCACTGGCAAAACGTATTGCCATATCCTGAAAAGCTTTAATGGCATTCTCATCAATGTTTATGGGAACACCAGTTGTTTCTTGTTGACGTTGAATAAATTCAGAAACCATCTTAGCACTTTGTTTAGAGGTCTCTAACCACTGTTCAGCAAAGAGGTTGTCTTGGAAATCAGTCTCTTGAAAGTGTTTATCTTTAGAGTTATCACTCATTCTTTATCCCTCCCTTTATTACAATGTAACTATTTGAAGTCTGCTGAATGATGGCCATTTGAAACAGCTCTTTTAATCAGTAGAAATAGTTCATTATATAATCACGCATCTGTAGAGGTAGCTCCAAGCTGGAGCTAGCTTGTATGATGTTTCAAAACATCCCTCTCGATACTGGCGCACATTCACGGCCGAACTTTGCGATAAGAGAAAGTTCGCATTTCGGAACTCAGGCTCTAAGGGCACCATCACTAAAGAGATGATGTCGATAAATGTAAGTCTAGCAGAAGTTTTTCCAAAAAAGATACAAATATTATTCAACTTAAGAATTAAACTTTAGACGATAGAGTGACGATAGTCGGCTAGGAAGAACAAATTTAAAATTTTATCATCCGAGTTGAAAAAGAAAGTTTTGCAATTGAATGAAGCAAATCAAGCGGATAACTCAACATAAAAGAAAACCCGGCTCAGAGAGCCGGGTTTAAAACAATTCATAAAAACTAGTTTAGAAGTGAAATAAAATCTTTTATTTCTGAGTTTTCAAACCAGCTCGTTCAATAAGAGAGACATCACCTTCAGCATCATTATTGCCGGTAGTCAGTAACTTCTCACCATAAAAAATTGAGTTCGCTCCGGCCATGAAGCACAGTAGTTGAGCTTCATCATTAAGATTCGAGCGACCAGCAGATAAACGAACACGAGCTTTCGGCATTAAGATACGAGCTGTTGCCACCATACGAACAAGTTCGATTGAATCAACATGCTTACGTCCCTCAAGAGGCGTGCCTCCAACAGGCACAAGGGCATTAATCGGAACTGAGCCAGGGTGCGGTGTTAAAGTCGCTAAAACCTCAAGCATGCGTGCCCGATCAACAATGGTTTCACCCATGCCAATGATCCCACCAGAGCAAAGCGAAATACCAGCTTTTTGCACGTGAGAGATAGTATCTAAGCGATCTTCAAAGGTTCTGGTCGTAATGATTTTATCGTAAAACTCAGGAGAGGTATCAATATTATGGTTATAAGAATTAAGCCCAGCTTCTTTCAAGCGAGTAGCTTGAGCTGAGTTAAGCATGCCTAAAGTCACACAAGCCTCCATGCCCATGTCAGACACACCCTTGACCATATCAACAACTTGGTCAAATTCCTTGCCATCTTTTACATTACGC
>JAJFHW010000015.1 GCA_021775385.1 Hyphomicrobiales bacterium
CTGGGCGATGAATAAATATATCTGCTTTTTTCTCAACTCCGTCAGCTTTGTTTCTGGCAAAGAATTGAGAATTTTCCAATGGTGAGCCATCAACTAACCAACATTGACGCAACCCCAGCGCAATACGGCTATAGGCAGTGATATAATTACCTTTAACAATTTCGCCGCTTAATGAAGAGGTGGTGTCCACATCTGTTAATGGTATTTTGACAGAAGAGAGTTTGACTTCAGGAATTTCAATTGGACTTTTTGCGCAAGCTGATAATGAGAACAGCACTGCCCCTACGATCACACCTATTTTAAAACCAACTTCAAACATACAAACCTCTGAACTCACTTGTAGCACCTATTTTGCATTCAATAGCTGAATATAACAAGAGACTTTAGGCCTGCTTTTCTCACTTTACCCGCAAATATGCTTGAACTGTCTTTTTGAGGAGACTGTTTTAAGAAACAACATTTAACTGATGGCTGAAAAACAAAAACGCAGCTTTTTAAGCTGCGTTTTGTATCTTTAAAACCATCACGGTCTATTTGATGAGTTTTTAGTAGATATTTTCTAGCGAACAGATCGTTAACGAGTAACTTTTTCCAATTACTCTTTAGCGAGTAACTAGACGTGACATGTTTTGAGCAAATTCATCTAAATTGTTTTGCTCATTCCGTGCCGCTTTTACTCGAGTAC
This sequence comes from Hyphomicrobiales bacterium, assembly GCA_021775385.1. GTDB lineage: Bacteria > Pseudomonadota > Alphaproteobacteria > Rhizobiales > HXMU1428-3 > HXMU1428-3. The sequence goes on from JAJFHW010000015.1 coordinate 686, forward strand.
GAGCCATATCGCGTTCTTCAAGAATTTCCACATTCTTCAATGCTTTCATAGCATCTTGAAGTTCATCATTTGCCGCATCCATCTTTGCTTCCAGATCAGCTATTGAGATCATGAGGTTATCACGTCTCTGAACAGCTGCTTTAGCAAATGTTGGATATGCATAATGATTAATATCATCAACGCCTGCGCGCTGTTGTTCTGACAAGACCTGATTATCCAGATCATCAGCCATAGATTTAAAATCGTTTATCATTGCCTCAATGGCAGCAACTTTTTGACGCTTTTCGTCTACGTCAAACTTGCGTAAACGAATAAGAGTTTCGCGAGATTTCATGTTCGATACCCTTTACACAATTCGAACCAATATAAAAAAATATCATACTGATTCATCATTAACATTTTGACAATTTCAACCTAAAATCTGAACTAATTCTTCATAGCCATCATTAAGTGATGTCGCTTCTGATTTACCTTGCTGCAAAAACTGTTCCAGCCGTTCGGTATAATCTATGGCAGCGTCTGTTTCCGGGTTTGAACCGCGCCTGTAGACCCCCATACGAATGATTTCTTCCATATCATAGAAAGTGCTCATATATTGCCGAGCTTTATAAATGGCTGGTCTGTATTGTTCTGGCACACATTCAGGCATGGTTCGAGAGATCGATTTTAAAACATTTATAGCTGGATAGCGCCCGCGTTCCGCAATGGCACGCTCCATGACAATATGACCGTCCAGAATTCCGCGCACCGCATCTGATATGGGTTCATTATGATCATCACCTTCAACTAGAACTGTGAAAAGCCCCGTGATAGACCCTTTGTCTGTTCCTGGCCCTGCTCGCTCTAACAGGCGAGGTAATTCAGCAAACACTGTTGGTGTGTAGCCTTTTGTGGCTGGTGGCTCGCCGACCGAGAGACCAATTTCTCGCCCTGCCATGGCGAAGCGAGTTATACTATCAATCATACAAAGGACACTGTTGTCTTTATCCCTGAAATATTCAGCCAAGCTCATCGTCATGTAAGCGGCTTGTCGCCTCATTAAAGCAGCCTCATCAGACGTTGCCACAACGACGATCGATCTCTTTAAACCTTCTTCTCCAAGGTTATCTTCAATGAACTCCTGAACTTCTCTTCCTCGTTCACCGATTAGACCAATCACAAAAACATCTGCTGATGCATTTTTTGTCAGCATCGACATAAGCACTGACTTACCGACGCCAGAGCCCGCGAAAATCCCCAAACGCTGCCCAACACAACAGGTCGCAAAACAGTTCAGAGCTTTCACACCAAGGTCAAGTGGCTCACCCACTCTATTTCTTTGATTGGCTGGTGGAGGTGAATTGCGTAAGGGAACTGGTTCATCACCTGTTTCTAATGGGCCCTTACCATCAATGGGTTCCCCCAATGCATTTACGATACGACCCAACCAGCTTTCAGATGGTGAGACATCATTGTTATTTGAATGAAGATAAGCTTTTGAGCCCATACTAATACCATCCAAATTGCCATAGGGCATCGCAAGAGCTACGCCTTCTTTAAAACCAACAACCTCGACCATAATTGGTTTTCCCATTACTTGGGAGGCTTGCTCGCGCTCAATTTTCAAGCGCGCACCAATACCAAATGCCGCCAATGGTCCGGCGATCTCAATCATCACACCTTGAACAGCTTTCACACGACCATAAACTTTCTTGGTCTGGATGTTTGCTAATTCTTGTTTAAAGGCTTTCAAAAAGTGACCTCTTTTGTTGGCTGTGGGAGAATCAATCAATGGCTTTGACAAATCAGTTTGACAATGGCACTCACGTTATTAAGCATTCGTTAATGAATTGGTCCCAGTTTTTTATGTACCCAATTTTGATGAAAGTGGTTTTACCAGTTTAACAGTCATAAGTATAATGGGGGGCAGCTTTTCATAAATGTGTATTGAGGTTGTTTTACACATCAACCTTAGTTTTATGTGACTGCAAAAGATAAATTTAATGAGTGAATTCTTTAGGTTAAAAAAAATAAACTAATTTTTGCCATTTTCTGTTGCGTTGATTCGGGCAAATCAGGTAACGTTTCGGTAATAAATTAAAGAGCACCTAATAATAATAATCTTTTTATCGTACCTCATTATCATCCAAAGTAACTCGTCTGTCTCTTGTGATGTGGCTTTACGAAGAGACGTTTTGTTAAAGTTTTTTTTATGAAGATTGCCTTTTTCTTAAGAAAAGTGCCGTTTTTAGAAGAAAAACCGAGTGATGTTATTGTTTTTTCAATACAAATTAGGATTTGTTAACTTCTTGCCCGTAACTTTGTAAAGAGAAGATTTAATTCAAGTGATATTCTGGACACTTGATTTAAGTTTTATGGGCAGTGGCCGGTTAACGGCATATAAAGAGGGGCATATGATGAGGGTATTACTCATTGAGGATGATAGCGCTACAGCGCAAAGTATCGACTTGATGCTTCAGTCTGAAGGTTTCAACGTCTACACGACTGATCTTGGAGAAGAAGGGGCAGATCTTGGCAAG
>JAJFHW010000141.1 GCA_021775385.1 Hyphomicrobiales bacterium
TTTTCAATGTGTTGAGCATTGTTGTTTGGTTCTTCAGTAATTTTTAGTGTTTGATTTTTCACGTCAAAAATTCTGGGTTTTTTGCTCTGGTTCATTTTAATTTATCTCCAATGAGCATGTTTAAGGCCCGATCTAATCGAATATGTGGCATTTTGTTTTGTGAGCTTTCATCAACTATTGGCGGTGAGAAGTTGATGATTTCTATAGAAGCATTGCTGTCTTGCTCATTTGTTTTCTCATTATTTGATGAAGCTAGATCAGATGAGAAATCAGTAATTAGATCTCCGGGGAATAGTATGGCCTCGGTTTTTCCGTCAAATGTTTTTCCCTGAAAATTTGTTCCCTGCATTGGTGTGCCGGATAATGCGTTGTAAGTTTCACCATTTTCTTCAATTGACACTTCGCGGGTTGAGCGCAAGGAGGCTAGTGCCTGGACTTTTACTTCAGCGCCTTTTAGTTCTGCTTTTTTGATTGCTGTTTGGGTGATTTGACTGAGGAGGTTTTGCAATTGATCATGATTATGATGGTGAAGGTGATCTGCTTTTGTAGCTGCGAAAACTAAACGATCAATTTTTTTATTCCAGATTGACGAGAGCCAATGGGGTGCGCCAGGTGAAAAGCTTTTTAAGATGCTTGTTAATGAGCGTTGTAAATGATCAATGTGAGACCTTCCGGCGTTCAAATTTGAGAGCACATCTACAAGAACGATTTGGCGATCTAGGCGTGTGAAAAATTGGCGGTAAAAGGGGCGAATAATAAAGGATTTATAAGCCTCGAATCTACGTTCCATTAGGCTTGCTAGTGAGTTCTCTTTGTTTTGACCCTTTTCAACGATTAGTGGTGCGAAGGTAAGCGCTGGAGAGTTCTTTAAATCCCCAGGCATTAAAAAGCGACCAGGTGGAAAAGTTGGCAGGTCAGGTGCGTTTTGCCGAGTTTGATTGAGAAAGTCTGTAAAGCATTCAGCCAACTCTTTGGCTGTGCTTTCAGCTTGGTCAGAATTGGGGTCTTGTTTGTTTGTTTGATCCAACCAGTTTTTAGCAAAGGGTGTGGCATGAGGTTGTTTTGCGAATTCAAAGGCTTCTTTTGACCAGGTCTTGTAATCTTTCTCAAGCAAGGGGAGATCTAATAACCATTCACCTGGGTAATCAATTATATCGATGTGGAGTTTACTCTCTCCTAAGTAGCGAGAGATGAAGTGGTCACTTTTATAAATCACAGTAAGGCGCAATTGTGAGATATAGCGTGTCCCTTCCGGCCATTTTGGTGATGGATTGGTGGGTGAAGGAGATGTTAAAGCTTTTAAGTTGCCTTCATAATCAAAGCGGGGAAGTAAATCATCTGGGTGAGGTTCCAGGTAAACATCAATTATACGACCGGAGCGAAGAGGTTCAAAGAAGGGCAGGTGTTTGCGCTCAAGTAAGTGATAGATAAGGCTTGTGATGAATACAGTTTTGCCTGAACGGGAAAGTCCTGTTACGCCAAGTTTTAAGCTGGGCTCAACAAGATTTTGGGCATAGCTGAAGATGTTTAATGCTGCGTCTATGCCTTGATCAGTCCAATTTGTCATTCTTTTTTAGTGCTCCTTCAGGTTGCCTCTTTTAGTGGGCCTTCAGATTTCCCACCAGAAACCGGCCCGCTAGCAACCGTCGTGTTTTAGTGCTCTTGTAGGTTGCTCACTTTTTGGCGGAACACACAAGGCTATGAATTTCTGGACATAAAACTTAGCTTTTCAAAGAGGCTTACATCTTGCTCATTTTTTAAGAGTGCGCCGTAGAGTGGCGGAATTAATTTTCTTTGATTGTTCTCTCGCAGTGCTGAGGCATCGATATCTTCATTGAGTAGAAGTTTTATCCAATCGAGAAGTTCTGAAGTTGACGGTTTCTTCTTGATCGCGTTTTGATCTCTAATATCGTAAAAAACATTCAGTGCTGACTTTAAAAGATCTGATTTTAGACCTGGGTAATGAACTTCGACGATATCTGTCATGACTTTTGGTTCTGGAAATTGGATATAGTGAAAGAAGCAGCGCCGCAGAAACGCGTCGGGTAATTCTTTTTCATTGTTTGATGTGATGATAATGATTGGGCGGTGCTTCGCTTTTATTGTTTCACCAGTTTCATAGACAAAGAACTCCATGCGATCTAATTCTTGTAACAGATCATTGGGGAATTCTATGTCTGCTTTATCGATTTCATCAATGAGTAGAATTGGGCGCTTCTCTGATGTGAAGCCTTCCCATAATTTTCCGCGTTTGATATAGTTAGAGATGTCTTTGGCACTTTCTTCACCAAGCTGACCATCTCGTAAACGGCCAACAGCGTCATATTCATAAAGCCCCTGGTGTGCTTTGGTTGTGGATTTAATATGCCATTCAATCAAGGGAGCATCTAGTGCTTTGGCAACTTCAATAGCTAGGACTGTTTTGCCTGTGCCAGGCTCCCCTTTGATCAGCAAAGGGCGCTCTAGTGTTATTGCTGCATTAACTGCAAGAGTAAGATCGTCTCCTGCTACATAGTTTTCTGTTCCTTGAAAGCGCACGCGTAAACCTCTTTTTTAGAATGATTTTCAAGAACATTAGGTGCAAAGGCACTTTCAATCAAGAGTTTGCTTTGTTGTTTTGTTTGTTTGTTGTTTTTGTTTTGTTTGTTGTTTCTGAGGGACTTATTTGATTTGAATTTTCTTGGCTTTTGTTAGGTAAATTTTGCCTGATCGTAGGTATTTCTTTCCGTCTCTCTATTTTTTTGGTTCCTTTTTTATTGCTAAGTCATTGTAATTAAATGATAAAAAAAATGGCATCGGAATTGCTTTGTTAACCATGAGAATTTCTAAAGTTTGTCATTATCAGGGCATAAATTTCAAGGCTATTTGCCCCCTGATATTTTCAATGAGGATTATTTCCTAATTGGGCAAGCTGAATTTATTGGCAACTATTTATTAGGGCATGCTGGGTGCCTTTTTAAAAGGAGAGAGTTTTATGGGTATTTTTGGTGCGATTACAACGGCAGTAACAGGACTACAGGCTCAGTCTACGGCGCTTGAACATATTTCTAATAATATAGCGAACTCGCAGACCACTGGTTATAAGCGGACTGAGACTAGTTTTGTTGATCTAGTGCCCGATAGCCCTGCTAAAGCTCAGGCTCTTGGTGTTGTGTTTGCTAACTCTCGTGCAACAAACTCTGTTCAAGGTGATGTTTCTATTTCAGACACAGAAACTTCGATTGCGATTAATGGTGAAGGTTACTTTATTGTTGGTGAATCCATCGGTGTGAGTGACGGAAATATCGTCTTTAATAACGAAGACCTCTATACACGCCGTGGTGATTTTGAACTTGATCGCTTTGGTCATCTTGTCAATGGTGGTGGGTATTATTTAAAAGGTTTACCCATTGACTCAGAGACAGGTAACCCTTCTGGTAGTTCTCCTGAAATTATTACAGTTTCTAATGACTTTTTGGCGGCGAAAGAAACAACGCTTGTTGATTATCGTACGAACCTTTCCTCATATCCTCGAACGACGGCTTCTGATGAAAATGTTCCAGGCTCGGAGTTATTAAACCCAGCTGATTTTGCGAATAACCCGACGACTGGGAATAATGAATTTGTACAGGGTGTGAATTCTACTCTCTTTGTTGAAAACTCAATTTCTGGTGGTGCTGTGACAGCGTTTGACGCTGGTGGTAACTCTGCGAACATTCAATTGCGCTGGGCCAAGATTGACAGCACCGCTTTCACTGATGCGTCTCAGCAAGGTTCTGCTGTGACCGGGCTTTCAGGCTCAGCTGACTTGGTAACGGATACAGGCTTGATTGCTAGTCAGACACTGACTTTGCAGTTAGATAGTGGCACAGTTTCTACTTTTACATTTGGTACAGGCGTTGGTGAGGTAAACACCGCAGCTGATTTGATTACAGCTATTGAGGGTTCTGGTAATTATCAGGCTTTTATTGATGATACGAACCGTCTTTCTATTTCTTCTACTGATGGCGAGAGTTTGACGATCGGTGGAACGGGCGCGGCAAATATTGGCTTAACAGCTGGTACGACGGCGGCAACTACTGGTGAAGACACCTGGAACTTGTTCTACCTTGAAGACAGCGCTGCTAGTGGCACTGACCCTGCTTGGCGAAATGTTGGTACCAACTATATTTTTGGTAATGATGGTCAGCTCAATCCGGCTGTGACATCGGTTACTTTGACGACACCTACAATCAATGGTGTTCCGCTTGGTGATATTGAGATTAGTCATGGTAAAAACGGAATTACGCAATTTGCTGACGCTAATGGTACAGCGAAAATTACTGACATTGGACAAAATGGTTATGCGGCTGGTGAGTTAAACGGTCTTGCTGTTTCTGATGAGGGGCGGATTGTTGCTAACTATTCTAACGGACAACAGCTTGATATTGCCTCTGTTGAATTGGCTGAATTTAATGCTGATGGGTTTTTGAGAAAACTGGATGGCGGTGCTTACCAAGCTACGAATGAATCTGGTGAACCGATCCTTGGTGGTGGTGGTAATATTGTGGGCTCAGCTCTTGAAAGTTCAAATACAGATATTGCTGATGAATTTACGAAACTGATTATTACACAACAAGCTTATGCGGCTAATACTCGGATTGTCACAACAGGTGATGAAATGATCCAAGAAGCTTTGAACATGGTTCGTTAATTCGTATTTTGAGAAAGTAGGCTGTTATGGGTTTAACGAGTATATTAAAAACGTCTAATTCCGGATTGAGTGTTACACAGGCCTCAATTGATGTTGTTGCACGTAATATCGCTAATGCTGGAACTGATGGATATACTCGTAAAGTTGCTTCTCAAGATAATGTTGTTTCTGGGGAACAGGGACTTGGTGCGCGAATTTCCGGGATTAATCGGGAAGTAAACCAGTATGTTCAACAGCAGCTTTTTATTGAAGACAGTCGTTTGGCTTATAGCCAGGAAATTTCTAATTATTTAACACAAATTGATAATTTATTTGGAACCCCTGGCGGTGCAAATGCTCTTGATACGCGTTTAAATGAATTTACTCAATCATTACAAGACCTTTCAACCCAACCTGAGTCGCAGGCTGCCAGACTTGCGGCTGTAAACCAGGCTGAGGCTTTTGCAGGCACATTGCGGAACCTTACTGACGGTGTTCAGAGTTTGCGTCAGCTGACTGAGGATAGCCTTGCTGAAGGTATCGCAGACTTAAATAATCTTCTTCAGGGATTAGAAGGAATTAATGGGCAGATCGCAACATCTTCTGCTGCCGGAGTTGAAATTGCGGACCTTAAAGATCAACGCGATTTGTTGGTGAATAGAATTAGCGGGTATCTCGAGGTTGAGGTTAGTGAAACGTCTTTTGGGACCGCTGTGCTTTATTCAAAAAGCGGCAATGTTTTGGTTGATAATGAGGCGGTTCAGTTTTCTTTTGATCAAAATGGCAGTTTGAATGCTAATGCGCTTTATAACACTGATGAAAATTTGCGTAATGTTGGTACCGTTTCACTAACTGGATCTAACGGTTATGAAATTGATTTGATACAAAATGGTATTTTAGATACCGGTCGCCTTGGTGCGTTGATTGAATTGCGCGATAATATTTTGCCACAAGCACAACAACAGCTTGATGATTTGGCACATGGGCTTGCTCTTTCATTGTCGAACAATACGGTAAGCGGCGCGGCAGCAACTGTTGGTGCTGCGACTGGTTTTGATCTTGATATTTCTGATGTGCAGCCAGGGAATATTATTAGTCTTGAATACACTGACAATACCGGGCCGACCACACATAATATTTCAATCGTTAGAGTTGATGACCCTTCAGTTTTGCCGCTTGATAATGATGCTACATCCAATCCGAATGATACGGTAATTGGTGTTGATTTTTCTGGTGGTGAAGCGGCTGTTGCTGCAGCTTTAGATGCAGCGCTTGGTGCTGACATTACAGTTAGCTTGCCAAGTGCTGGCACTTTGCGAATTGTGGATGATGGCGCTACTAATAATACAGATATAAATGCATTAAGCGCATCTGTTACATCTACGTCAGTTCAGGACCAGGGGCTTGGGTTTCCGCTTTTTATAGATACAGGAAATAACCAGCCTTACACCGGTGCTGTTGATGGTGGATATCAAAAATCTGGGTTTGCGGGTCGAATTGTTGTCAATGGAGCCATAAAAACCGACCCGACATTGCTTATCAAATCAACTGGTTCTACGGCGATTGGTGATAATGCGAGACCGCTAGATATCCTTGCTCGCTTAGAACAAAGCTCGACAGAGTTTGGTGGTGAAAATGGTATTGGTAGTGAGGCGTCTCCTTTTGTTGGGACGGTTATTTCTTTTGCGAAAAACCTTATTTCTTTTCAAACCTCACAATCTGAACGAGCTAACCTTAATTTGACTGCGCAAGAAGCGGTAACTACAAGTTTGCGTGAAAAATATGAATCTGACACTGGTGTAAATGTCGATCAGGAATTGGCTGATTTAATTGCGTTGCAACAAGCTTTCTCAGCGAATGCACGTGTTTTATCTGTGACAAGTGAACTGATGGATATTTTAATTCAATCTGTATAGGAATTGATCTATGGCTATTCCAATTTCAACATCCCGGTCGCACATTTATCAGTCGATTACGACGTCACGCGCGCTATCTGATGATTTGCAGCGCCAGTTAGCAACCGGTTTAAAATCAGAAACTTATGGTGACCTTGGTTTAGATCGACGCCGTGTGATTGAATTTAACGGTGATATTTCTCAACTTCAGGGATATGTGCGCTCGATTGATCAGGCTAATGTTCGCGTTGATATTTTGGATCAAACTCTTACTCAAATTTTTGACAGTGTTTCGACATCGAGAGCAGATAGTCTAAGCACAAATTTTGAATTGAATTCTGATGGGCAAACACTATTTCAATCTGAGGCTCATGCGCGCTTTCAAGATATTGCTACAATATTGAATACTGAAGCTGGTGGGCGCTATATTTATAGCGGTGCTGAGGTGACTACGAAACCAGTCGTGCCGCCGGATCATATATTAGATGGTGTTGGAGGACAGGCTGGATTTAAGCAAGTTGCTGCTGAGCGCCAGCTCGCTGATCTTGGAGCGGATTTAAAGGGTCGTGTTACGCTGTCACAACCTAGTGTTACTGAAATTAGCATAGCAGAAGATGGCACTCACCCATTTGGTTTTAAATTAACCGGTGTGAATAGCACTGTAACCGGGTTGACAGCTGCAGGGCCAACTGGAGCTCCACCGCAACTTGACTTTGAAGTGACAGCCAACACGGCTCAAGATGGTGAAGAAATTACTATCGCTTTGACTTTGCCGGATGGTACCACAACTGACTTAAAATTAACTGCGAGGACTGGTGCTCCTGAACACCCAGGTGAATTTCAAATTGGGGCATCAGCTACTGATACAACCACAAATATAAATGTCGCGATTAACGCTGAATTGTTACGGCTTGGAGAAACAGAACTTCGTGCTGCATCTCAATTTGAGGCATCTGATAATTTCTTTAATTTTGATGCGACTAACCCTCCTCAGCGGGTTGATGGCCCGCCTTACGACACGGCCACGGCTTTGGTTGATGCGACAGAGACGGACACTGTTTTCTGGTATCAAGGGGAGTTATCTAGTTCCAATCCGCGTAGTTCTCAAACGGTAAAAGTTGACGATTATATTAGTGTTGATTATGGAGTGCGGGCGAATGAAGAAGCATTTAGAAATGCACTTCAGAATTTAGCTGTAGCTTCTCTTGATACGTATACAACGGGTGACGCAAATGGACAGGATCGCTATAATGCGGTGCGAAGCCGAGTGACAGAAAATCTATCTATTAATTCTGGTAAGCAAGGTGTTGAGAGTATCATTGCTGATATTGCTGGGGCTGATTCTGTTATTGGGCGCACGAAAGAGCGGCATGTTACTCATAGTAACCTTTTGCAAACGATGGTTGATGATGTGCAAAATGCGGATATTTATGAGGTGAGTTCGAAAATACTTGATTTGCAGACACGCCTGCAGGCGACTTATCAAACCATTGGTACCTTGCAAAGCATTAGTCTTGTGAATTTTATCTAAGTGCTAACCTTACTTATTTGGCGGATTTTTTTACTTCAGTCTTTTTGTCAACGGTAAAGCAAGCCAATAAGGGAGTGCTCTTAACAGTTTGGCTTGCAGAGTAAAACGCTTTGGAAAATGAATTTCAAATTTTTTAGATTTTAGTCCTTTAGCGATGGCTTTAGCTGCATCTTCGGGTTCTTGCATAAAGGGCATGGGGAAGTTGTTTTTATCTGTGATGCGTGTTCGAATAAAACCTGGACTGATGAGTTTTATGTCAATATTTTTGGGTGCTTCCACTTTTAGGCTTTCTGTAAAGTTTTGAACGGCTGCTTTACTGGCGCTATAAGGTTGACCGTTTGGGAGACCTGTGTAAGCGGCTATACTACCACATAATGCAATCTGCTTGATCTCAGAATTTTGTTCTTTCATAAGGCTTAGAATGTTTTTAGCGAATGAAAAACATCCTAAAACATTAACCTTGAATAATTTTTCACAAAAATCGATATCTAGATCTTCTATTTTTTGTGGCTCATAGAGAGCTGCTAGAAAAATTGCACGATTAATTTTTATTCCGCTTTTGCGAATCTCATCGATGGTGTTTTGAATATCTTCTTTGTTTTCTACATCTATAGGCACAACTGTGTGAATGCCGCCGAGGTCTTGGTTTAAGTTCTCAAGTTCGGCTTTCCTGCGGGCAGAGAGAAGCAAATTGGCGCCCTGGTTTGATAAATTTATTGCCAAAGCTCTGCCAATGCCTGAACTGGCGCCAACAATCCAAATTGTTTCATTTTTAAATATTTTCATGAGTTTATTTTTTCATAAACAGAGTGAGTTCAGCAACCGTAAAGCCGTATTTTTTTAAATACGATCTGTTTATTAGAACACCATCATTCATTTGCCACATCCAATCATCGAAGTTAATACGGTAGGTTCTGTCGTCAACGGAGATGTCCATTTTATAATTCCACTGGAGAGCGCTACCGTTTGAAAATCCGGTTGCATCTCCTATGATATCATCTGCTTTTCCTGTGTAATTTCCATCTGCATTTTTTGTGATTGTCCAAACTCTTTTTTGAGTGTCGCCATTATAATAACGGAAATTTTCTTTTAATGTTCCGATACCACCTTCCCAACTTCCAACCATATCAACATCAAATCTTGAGACTACTTGGCCGCGCCAATTTTGTATAATTCCCCACGCTTTTATGGGGCCGTTAAAGTAAGATTGGATATCTGCTTTTGGCGTTGTGTTGTCATATTTTGATAGTTTTGGGTTTTTCGAATTGGTTAACATGAGGAGTGCTCCAAGTAATAAAAAAGGAATAATAAGCATTAAGCGTTTCATGAATTTAATGTCTTTCTTTAATGCGTTGTGATTGGGATTGATTGTATAATAAAGCGATAGCGAAGAGCTTTATGAGGCAGGGTATGCCGCCATAACAAATGACTAGAAATAAAAGACTATCTGGTTCGTTTTTGATCGAAGGTTCGAAGCCTGCATATTCTAAAAGAGGGAAAATGATGGCAGTGGAGAGCGCTAATGCTAGTTTGGCGAGGACGGTTAATTGAGAAAATAAAAACCCGCTTTGTTCTTCTTTTTTCTCGATAGCGATATAGTCAGACAGAATTGAAGGAGGCAGTGTTAGCTCTGCTCCAAATGCAAAACCTGAAATAATGCAGATGATGCCATAGGCATATAGATCTTGTGGGTTTAAGAATAGCACCCAAACGAAACTCACGACTGCCAGGCTCATCGCTATCATCCAGGTTTGTTCTTTGCTATCTGTTTTTTGACTTAAGCTCGACCAGGCACTCATACCAAGAGCTGCTGTTAAAAAATAAAGAATTAAAAAAAGACCTATATAATCTGGTTGATTAAGAAAATCTCGCACATAGAAGATTATTAAAATGGCTGGGATTGATGAGGCCAGCATGCTCAACCCATAAATGAGTAGGAAAAACTTGATGTTGGGGTTTAGTGATTTTAGTTGGTCGTAGATCTTGTAGTTATACGGTGTGCTAGTTTTTTTCTCTATTGATGATTTGTTTTTTAAGTACCACTTTTGGAAAATGAGTAAGCCGGCTATTAATAGGGCTGATAAGATTACGCTCATCCACTGGAAGGATATTTGTGGTGTCATCTTTGTGTTGAGCAGTGAGGGTAAACACACTGCTAGTAGCAAACCGATAAGCCCGAAGGTTTCACGGGTCATGGCAATTTTAGTTCTTTGATGTTTGTCTGGTGACCAAATGCCACCGATTGATGTGAGGTTGATGACAAGGACGCTGTAGGCAGTTGTTACTAATAGAACAGCACCTGAGAACCAGAGTAATATATTGATATTCCTTTGTGGTTTGAATAGTAGGTAAAATCCGAGAGCTAGACAAAGGGCTGCGATGGTTATGATTGTTGCTCGGTGATTTTTAAATTTATCTGATAGAGTGCCGATGATTGGATCTTGGATCGCATCTAACAGTCGAAGTCCTAAGAGGATTGCAGCAAGACTAGTGAGAGATGCGCCATATTCACTTGCGTAAAAATCTGGACCATGGATATAAATTGGAAAACCTGCAAATGCAATTGGCAGGGCTAAAAATCCGTATTGGATCATCGAAAATGATGTGATTTGTGTTGCGTTGTTTTGCATCACAAACCTAGTAATTGAAGGCGAAGGCTTTTAAAGCTGGTCTTTTCACTTAACCAAATTTTGAAGAACCATTTACCAAATTGCTTATCTTTTATTGTGCCAATGGAGTTTTGTTTTAGAAAGAACTGTGTTCCTTTTTCTGGGCTATACACCCCGGTTAGTTCTGTTCCTTTTTGCACGTTAGGAAAAATGGCTTGCATTTGTCTGTACCAGGTCGCTAAGCGCAGTTCATCTTTCAGGCCGAGATTTCTCATTTCTTGAATTGTTATTTTTGCAATATTATTGCCTTTAGCTGCCATGTGGTATGAGAGGGTTAAGGCGAAAGGGTTCTTGAAACTGAACTTTTTATTTTTGCTATAAAGCGTCGCATCATAAACTGACCAGCCTAAATATGTTAAACGGCCACTGCCTAGTTTTTGGGCGCCGGGCAATATTTTTTGATGGATGTTATTTTTTATTTTTGCTTCGGCTTGGATAAGCGTAGAACCGGATGATAAAAATAAACATAAAACAAGGGCTGTGCAAAATGATTTATGCATGGACTAACTCCACTTGCATTACGCTTGTACGGCCGTGATAGAAGAGTGCAATACAGCTTGCTAGATAAAACCTCCAGAGGCGAATGAATTTTTCATCAAAGCCTAGTTGGGAAATTTGCTTAATGTTTTTCTCGAAATTTTCACTCCAAACTTGCATGGTACGAGCATAATCTACGCCGAAGTTAAACTGGGGGCCGACTTTGAAACCCGCTTTTTTTGCTTCCCATTCAAATATGCTAGGACTAGGGAGCATGCCGCCCGGGAAAATAAATGTGCGGATCATATCTCCGCTCTTTTTATATAAATCAAAAGCCTGATCTTCTACGGTAATGGTTTGTATGACAACTTTGCCTTTTGGGTTGAGTAAGGACTTTATTTTGGAAAAGTAGGTTTGCCAAAATTGTTGGCCAACCGCTTCGAACATTTCTATAGAGACAATGTTTTCGTATTTGCCTTCTTGCTTGCGGTAGTCTTCAAGAGTAATATTAGCAGTGTTGCCTAAACGATTTTTGGCATAGTCATGTTGTTCATTTGAGATTGTTATGCCTTTGACGTTTGTATCCGTGGTTTCAACTGCTCGTTCTGCAAATCCACCCCAGCCACAACCTACTTCGAGTAGTTGGCCTTTTGGGTTATCAAGACATGATAAAATGCGATCATATTTTCTGAGCTGAGCTTCAGCTAAGGTGTCACTGGATTTGACATCTATGGCTGCAGAATAAGACATGGTTGGATCAAGCCAGAGTTTGTAAAACTCGTTTCCAATATCATAATGCGCGTGAATGTTCTTTTTACTGCCATTCATTGTGTTCTTTGAGAACAGATACATGATGCGTGAAACAAGGTGTCCAAGCGCGTTGCCATTGATGTAACTTGAAAGTTCATTTTCATTTTTCAAGCCGAACTCCAACAGTGCTTCCAGATTATCTGTGTCCCACCAGCCATCGCGATAACTTTCAGCAAGGCCAATATCGGCTTTTGCTGCAAAGAGAGGGACTGTGCGCCAATCGTGTATGTTGAGGGTTAGTGAGGGGCCTTTTTCGGGACCAGAAAATTCATATAGTTTCTCATCTGGGGTCGTTATGCAGATTGATCCGTATTTTATTTTTTCAAGCACCTTGAAGAAACGATAGGTTATGGTTTTCTG
>JAJFHW010000142.1 GCA_021775385.1 Hyphomicrobiales bacterium
GGTAAGCAAAACGATAGAAAACTAGCTATCGTAACATTAGAAGAAGGTCACACAATTGATGTGGCGACAGGACTTTAAGTTTTAAAACTTTAAGTTAAAAGGGCTTTAAGAGGACACGAGATGGCACTTAAAACGTATAAGCCAATCACTCCAGGGCAGCGTAGTCTAGTTTTAGTAGACCGCTCCGACCTTTGGAAGGGCAAGCCAGTTAAAACTCTCACTGAGGGTTTGACAAAAAATGGTGGCCGTAACAATGCCGGCCGTATCACTGCGCGTCGTCGTGGTGGTGGTCATAAACGTAGCTATCGCATGGTCGATTTCAAACGTCTTAAGAAAGATATGCAAGCTGAAGTTCAACGGATCGAGTATGATCCTAACCGGACAGCTTACATTGCACTTATCAAATATGAAGATGGTGAAGTTGCATATATTTTGGCGCCGCAAAGACTTGCTGCAGGCGACAAAGTGATTGCAGGCGAAAAGGTTGATGTGAAACCTGGTAACGCAATGCCTCTTCGTAATATGCCGATTGGTACTATTGTTCATAATGTTGAAATGAAAATTGGTAAGGGTGGACAAATCGCTCGTTCAGCTGGTACTTACGCTCAATTAGCTGGTCGCGATTCTGGTTACGCAATTATGAAATTATCATCTGGTGAAACTCGGATGATCCATGCGGATTGTTTAGCAACTGTTGGTGCGGTTTCAAACCCAGATAATTCTAACACTAAGCTTGGTAAAGCGGGTCGTAAACGTTGGGTTGGTAAACGCCCTTCTGTACGCGGTGTTGCTATGAACCCGGTTGATCACCCGCACGGTGGTGGTGAAGGTCGTACATCGGGTGGTCGTCATCCTGTGTCACCTTGGGGTAAACCAACTAAGGGTAAACGTACTCGCTCAAACGCTTCTACGGATAAGTTTATTGTTCGTAGCCGCCATATGAAGAAGAAAAGATAGGAGAGCTTGATGGCACGTTCATCTTGGAAAGGCCCATTTGTCGATCGTTACCTCCTCAAAAAGGCGGAAGCAGCGCAGGGTTCTACTCGTAAGGATGTGATTAAGATTTGGTCACGTCGTTCAACAATTTTACCACAGTTTGTGGGATTAACTTTTGGTGTTTATAACGGCAAAAAACACATCCCTGTATTGGTTTCAGAAGACATGGTTGGTCACAAATTTGGTGAATTTTCACCAACACGTACTTACTATGGCCACACTGCGGATAAGAAAGCAAAGAGGAAGTAACACAAAATGGGTAAGGCAAAAACAGAACGCCGACTAGCCGATAATGAGGCCCAGGCTGTTACACGTAATATTCGTATCAGTCCTCAAAAGCTGAATTTGGTTGCGACGTCTATTCGCGGGAAAAAAGTAGAAAAAGCTTTGGCTGATCTAACTTTTTCTAGAAAACGTATTGCAAAAGACGTGAAGAAAACTCTTGAATCAGCGATTGCTAATGCTGAAAACAATCATGGGCTTGATGTTGATAGCCTAGTTGTTTCAGAAGCTTTTGTTGGTAAAGGTCTGGTGCTTAAGCGCTGGCAACCAAGAGCACGTGGCCGTGTTGGTAAAATTCTAAAACCTTTTTCACGTCTGACCGTTGTGGTCCGCGAAGCTGAGGAGACCGCATAATGGGTCAGAAGATTAATCCAATTGGCATGCGCCTTGGTATCAATAGAACTTGGGATAGCCGTTGGTATGCTACAAAAGCAGAATATGGTGATCTTCTTCTTGAAGATTTTAAAATTCGGGAACACATCTTAAAGTATCGCCGTCAGGCTGGTATCTCTAAAGTTGTTATCGAGCGTCCTCATAAGAAATGCCGTGTGACTGTACATAGTGCGCGTCCTGGTATTTTGATTGGTAAAAAGGGCTCAGATATTGAAAAGCTTAAAGGTGCATTAAAGCAATATACTGACAGTGATGTTCACTTGAACATTGTCGAAGTCAGAAAGCCTGAAATTGATGCGAACCTTGTTGCTGAAGGCATTGCTCAACAATTAGAGCGCCGTGTTGCATTTAGACGCGCTATGAAGCGTTCAGTTCAATCAGCTATGCGTCTTGGTGCTGAAGGAATTCGTATCAATTGTGCCGGTCGTCTTGGCGGCGCTGAGATTGCTCGGATGGAATGGTATCGCGAAGGTCGTGTGCCGCTTCATACACTACGCGCTAACATTGATTACGGTACTGCTAAAGGCGTTACTGCTTATGGTATTATTGGTATTAAAGTTTGGATCTTTAAGGGTGAAATCATGGAACATGATCCTATGGCTCAAGAACGTCGCTCTATAGAAGCGCAAGAAGGTGGTCGTCCTAGAAATAATGGACCTAAACCTGGTTCGAAGCCAGGGTCTAAGTCTGGCCCTAAGCGCCAAGCGAATTAAAGGAACAAGATTATGTTGCAACCAAAACGGACGAAATTCCGCAAAGCTCATAAAGGTAAAATTAAAGGCGCAGCTAAAGGTGGCACTGCTTTGAATTTTGGTTCTTATGGTTTGAAGGCTTTGGAAGCTGAACGTGTGACGGCTCGTCAAATTGAAGCGGCTCGCCGTGCAATGACCCGTCAGATGAAGCGTGCTGGCCGTGTATGGATTAGAGTTTTTCCAGATCTGCCTGTATCTAAAAAACCTACCGAAGTTCGGATGGGTAAAGGTAAAGGTTCGGTAGAATACTGGGCTGCTCGTGTTGCACCTGGTCGAATTATGTTTGAAATCGATGGTGTTGATGATGACACTGCCCGCGAAGCTTTATCGTTAGCAGCCGCTAAGCTCCCAATTAAGACGCGCATTGTTAAGCGTCTTGGTAGCTAAAGGTACGAAAAGTAGCAATTTATGTTAGGATTTGAAGGGTTTTTAGCCATGAAGGCGAGTGATCTTAGAGATAAAACACCAGACCAACTTGATGATGAACTGGTGAAGTTAAAAAAAGAGCAATTCAATCTGCGCTTCCAGGCCGCGACAGGCCAAATGGAAAACACAGCTCGTGTTCGTCATGTGCGCCGTGAAATTGCAAGGATTAAAACCGTATTACGGGAAAAACAAGCTGCTAGTGCTTAAGAGCACCAGGATCAGCTTGAGTTTGAGGAATTTAGACTATGCCAAAACGAATATTGCAAGGTGAAGTGGTCAGCGACAAGACTGATAAAACAGTTGTTGTAAAAGTTGAACGACGGTTTACTCACTCTCTTTATAAAAAGGTTGTGCGGCGCTCTAAGAAGTATCACGCGCATGATGAAAATAATCAGTTCAAAACTGGTGATTTGGTTCGTATTGAAGAATGTGTTCCTATTTCGAAAAATAAGCGTTGGGTTGTTTTAAACGCTGAGTAATTCACTGAAGAATTAAAAGATTTGATTGATTGAGCTTTTTATAGCTCTGAGACTAAGTCAAAATAAACGGTTAGAATTGGTTGTTGCGAATTCTATAGAGACCGATAGAGGATAGTTAAAATGATACAGATGCAATCTAATTTGGATGTGGCGGATAATTCTGGCGCCCGCCGTGTTCAGTGCATCAAAGTGCTTGGTGGCTCTAAGCGCAAATATGCATCAATCGGTGACACTTTTGTTGTTAGTGTAAAA
>JAJFHW010000143.1 GCA_021775385.1 Hyphomicrobiales bacterium
CCAATTAATTCTAGATAAGGCCCCTTTAACCAGGGCTCACGAATAGAAATTGCACCAACGAGATCATCTCCAAAATGAATAGAGAAGCGAAAGAGTGATGGGTCAATTTTTGTGAAATGATCAAGTAAACTTTCTTCACCAAGCGCTATCTCACTCCAGGGTAATATGTGAGAAAGCTTTTGGGACAAACATTGAGCGCGATCAGGAGTAATGCTCTCTAATGAGAGAGCTTCTCCTTTAATTTCGCCAAGGTAATAGCGAGAGTTTTTGTAACCATTGGTCATAATATATGCTCTTTACCCTAAAGTTTGCGAGTGACGAAAGAAAAGCGCAAGTGCGTATGAATACGTATGAGAAAAGCCCTATTTTTCATGACGGTAGTATTACGTTAAAAAAAAACGCGTTTTCCTCACTTAATAATGAGAGTTATCACCCAGTCTATTTTCATAGCAAGTGCTAGAAACTTGCGGTTCTCCGGCAGCAAGTAATTCACTCACGGTAACAAATTTATATCCTTGTTTTTTCAGATCCGGAATAAAAAGAGGTAGTGATCGTGCTGTATTCCTTCCACGTCCATTCGCGTGAGCAATAATGTTTGAACCTGGTTTCACACGTTGCTTAACAATTGCCAATGTTTATACACCTCCTCAAGGGCTTGTTTATGGCACGTACCAAATGGAAAGCGGAAAAGAGATAGTTTGTTAGGAATGGGGGAGAGAGAAGCCTTATAACCAGAAAATGTTTGTGAAGTAAGAAAGCTATTCATCAGAGAAGAGTTAAAACATAACCGTTTAGAAAGAGCAGTATAAGCTCTTTCATAGCCCCTATATAATAAAAACTGTAAAAAACGAACCATTCTAATGCCTGGCGTCTAAATGTAAATCTGGGATGGGATTTACGGAAGCCGCGCCAGTTGTTGCTGAACAACCTGAAGACACATCAATCGCGGCGGTCGCTAGTGGGCAACCTGAAGACACATCAATCGCGGCGGTCGCTAGTGGGCAACCTGAAGACACATCAATCGCGGCGGTCGCTAGTGGGCAACCTGAAGGCGCATCAATCGCGCCGGTTGCTGGTGGGCAACCTGAAGGCGCATCAATCGCGCCGGTTGCTGGTGGGCAACCTGTAGGCGCATCAAGAAAGAAGGCATCTGGAGTAAAAAAAAGACACGCTAAAATAAAGAAACTAGAGTATTTCTTGGAATTATTTAAAAAGAGGAGTGTTCTAGGATTGGGAGAATCAACAGCTTAATGTATAGTAGTGATTCGTAGGCGGGTATTATTAATTGTAACTCTAATTGTGTGGGGAGTTTGATGCGGCAAAGACTTGCACCAGAATCTAATCGTATAGCTGACAAACTATGGGCAGCTATGCGTGACAACGAAAAATGGTGGTCAGTGAACGATATTTCAACAGAAACAGGAGCGAGTGGTCGATATACAAGACGCTATGTAAGAGCTCTAAAAGAGGCCGGTTATGTTGAAGCTTCTGATGAAGCAAAACGGTTTCACTCAACCTATTATAAACTAATAAAAGACACTGGTGAAACAGCACCAATTTTGCGTGGACGTGATGGCAGTCTTGCTGTTTACGATCCAAATTTATCTGATATGACAGGCGAAGAGCTAGAGCAAATTCGCAGTCAGCTAAATTTAACTTTACGTGAGTTTGCAGACATAATAGGTGTGCGCGATCCAAGAACGGTACGCCGTTATGAGACTATGGATCATGTGCCTCCTCAGGTTGCTGATACGGCACGCAAAGCTCATGTGCGTTAAAACTTAGGTTGAAATTTCTAACTTAATACTTCATCAAAATATTGAAAATTTCATATTTAGACAAAATTTCCAAAAGCCTCTTAAATTTTTACACCTTTAAAACTGAAGGTGTAAGAGGCTTTTGGGATATCTAAAATACACAACCATTAAAAATTGTACCTAAATATAGCCTTGCAGGCAAAAGCCTCTCGCGCTATGTACAGAGCTGGAAATGGAAAAAGAGGTGAAATTACCTTTTATCTTCCACAAAATGTAAATGCAACGTGCTCTAACTAGCTAACCATCAAAATTTAAAGGTTCACGGAAATGCAAATCAATGAGGCCACGGTGAGAAAAATCGCCAAACTGGCACGCATTAAAGTCACAGATCAGGAAGCAAAATCGTTGGAAGGTGAGCTCAGCTCAATTCTTTCATGGGTCGAACAGCTCAACGAGGTCGACACAGATGGAGTGGAACCTTTAACAAGTGTTGTGGAAACAACAATGAAGAAGCGTGAAGATGTAGTCACTGATGGTGGTTATGCACAGCGAGTAACTAAGAACGCACCGCTTTCTGAAGATAATTTCTTTGTTGTGCCAAAAGTGGTGGAGTAAAACATGCCGGATTTATTAGATTTATCAATCGCTGAAGCCCGTGAAGGGTTAGATAATGGCGATTTTTCTGCCAAAGAATATACGACAAGTCACCTAAAAGAAATTGAAAGCGCCAACAAAGCGCTAAATGCGTATATATTAGAAACGCCGGAAAAAGCGCTAGAAATGGCTGCTAAATCTGACGAGCGCATGGCCAAAGGTGAAGCCGGGTTACTTGAAGGTATTCCGCTAGGCATCAAAGATTTATTCTGCACAGATGGTGTGCGTACAACGGCTTGTTCTCATATTCTAGATGGCTTTGTGCCACCGTATGAATCAACCGTTACAGAAAATTTATGGAATGCGGGCGCTGTGATGCTCGGCAAGCTCAATTTAGATGAGTTTGCCATGGGGTCATCTAACGAGACAAGCCATTATGGTGAAGTCGTCAATCCATGGCGCCGAGATGGCGATGACGCCAAATTAGTCCCAGGCGGGTCTTCTGGCGGTTCAGCTTCAGCAGTCGCAGCTCATCTTTGCGTAGCCGCAACGGCAACCGATACGGGTGGTTCAATTCGACAGCCAGCAGCATTTACTGGCACTGTTGGTTTAAAACCAACCTATGGCCGCGTTTCGCGCTGGGGTACAATTGCGTTTGCCTCAAGTCTTGATCAAGCAGGGCCAATTACCCGCTCGGTTGAAGATGCTGCAATCATGCTGCAAGTGATGGCAAGCCATGATGCTAAAGATACAACATCAGTTGACATAGCAGTGCCAGATTATCGTAAAGAGCTAGCTGGCAAAGTAAAAGGTATGACCATTGGTATTCCAAAGGAATATCGTGTCGATGGCATGAGCGAAGAAATTGAAGCGCTTTGGCAACAAGGCATCGAATGGTATAAAGATGCCGGTGCCAAAATTGTTGAAGTGAGCTTGCCGCATACAAAATACGCACTGCCTGCTTATTATATCGTAGCACCAGCTGAGGCCTCTTCTAATCTTGCACGTTATGATGGCGTGAAATATGGCCTGCGTGTTGAAGGTGACACTATCGATGGCATGTATGAAAACACCCGAGCTGAAGGTTTTGGTGATGAAGTCAAGCGCCGCATTCTGATGGGGACATATGTCCTCTCAGCTGGGTATTACGATGCATATTATCTTAAAGCTCAAAAGGTGAGAACTCGTATTAAGCAAGACTTCGATGAAGCGTTTAAGAATGTAGATGTGATGCTCACACCGACAACACCAAGTCCGGCGTTTGCAATGGGTGAAAAATCGGGAGACCCACTAGAGATGTACTTAAATGACATATTCACTGTGACGGTAAATATGGCTGGCCTACCAGGCATATCGGTACCAGCAGGCATGTCTTCATCAGGACTACCATTAGGTCTACAACTCATCGGT
>JAJFHW010000144.1 GCA_021775385.1 Hyphomicrobiales bacterium
TCAGCAGTGCGGTGGATAGTGGCAACTGAAGGCGCACTAATGCGACGGTTGCTGGTGGGCAACTGAAGGAGCACTAATGCGACGGTTGCTGGTGGGCAACTGAAGGAGCACTAATGCGACGGTTGCTGGTGGGCAACTGAAGGAGCACTAAAAATGAAGTTGCAATCAGGACAAAAACTTGTTGTCGCAAGTCATAACAAAGGCAAGGTGCGCGAGATCAATGAGCTTATAAACCCCTATGGTTTAAACGCTATCTCGGCAGGTGAACTAGGGCTACCCGAACCAATAGAAGATGGTGATAGCTTTGCGGCTAACGCCATCATTAAAGCCGTGGCTGCAGCCAATGCAGCTGGCATCCCAGCTTTAGCGGATGATTCAGGGCTAGAAGTTCACGGGCTTGATGGAGCACCAGGAATTTATTCAGCGCGCTGGGGCGGAGAAAAAGGAGACTTTAATCTGGCCATGAACCGTGTGAATGATGAGCTTTTGGCAAAGGGCTTCAATGATGAAAGGCAACGCACAGCTAACTTTACTTGTGCGTTAGCTCTGGCATTTCCTCAAGATGCAGATCAAAAAGAACCCCTTGTTTTTGAAGGCAAAGTTTTTGGCTCTCTTGTTTGGCCCCTTAGAGGAGAACATGGCTTTGGCTATGACCCAATGTTTGTAGCGAAAGGGGAAATTCTCACCTTTGGTGAAATGGATCAAACTCGCAAACATGAGATGTCGCACAGAGCGAATGCTTTTGCATTATTTAAGAAAGCCTGCCTTGTATAATAGGAAGCCTAGGCGCTTCCCCTTTTAAGGCATCAGAGCATGATAATGTTAAACACAAGTGATGGATATTTAGAGACCCCAAATCTTCAACCTATAAATGAGTTGTTTGGTGTCTATGTGCATTGGCCATTTTGCGCAGCCAAATGTCCGTACTGCGATTTTAACTCCCATGTGGCAAAAGATAAAATTGACGAGCAACGTTTCTTAAAGGCCTACAAATCTGAAATTTTTCATTGGGCCAACCAAATTCATCAAAAAAGTGAATTAAAAAAGATCACCTCCATTTTCTTTGGTGGCGGCACACCATCTCTTATGAGCCCAGCCTTAGTTGAGGGGGTGTTAAAAGAGCTTGAAACAACTTTTGGCTTTGCTGAAACGATTGAAATTAGCCTTGAAGCAAACCCGCAAAGCGTCGATGCTTTGAAATTCAAAGACCTGAAGCAGGTTGGCGTTAATCGTCTCTCAATTGGTGTGCAGTCATTCAATGACCAAGACTTAAAAACACTCGGGCGATTGCATGATGTGTCTCAGGCTAAACAAGCTATTGAGATCGCCCAAAATCACTTTGATCGTTTCTCGTTTGATCTTATCTATGGGCGCCCAAAACAAACATTGGCGGAATGGGAAGCTGAGCTAAAAGAAGCCATCTCACATGGTACAACTCACCTTTCACTCTACCAACTAACCATCGAACCAAATACGCCCTATAAAAAACTGTATGATGCCGGCAAACTGATTATGCCTAGTGAAGAGCTTGCTGTTGATTTTTATGAGCTAACCCAGGAGCTTTGTGAAAGTAAGGGGCTACACCAATATGAAGTTTCCAACCATGCAATAAAGGGAGAAGAAGCCCGTCATAACCTGCTTTATTGGCGTTATGGTGATTTTCTTGGGCTTGGGCCAGGCGCGCATGGCAGAGTAACAATCGGTGAAAAACGTCTGGCAACATGTACAGCCAAAATACCAACAAAATGGCTCAAGGCAGTTGAAGTCACTAATTATGGTCAAATAGGCGGGGCTATGGAATGTGAAGAAATTTCAAAAGAAACTCAGGCAATTGAAATGGTACTCATGGGGATGAGGCTAAAAACGGGCATCTCATCTATTGAGCTGCTTGATCGAACCGGTCATCAAATACATTCGGCAACTATAGAGCAGTTACAAAACGATGGCTTATTAAAAGAAAATATCAGAGGTCAAAACACTTTCCAACTAGTGCCAACAGCCAAGGGCACACAGCTCCTGAATTACATGGCCGGCCAGTTAGTCGAAGGCTTGATTGAAGCATCAGAAAGATAACCTATCAGATGTGACCTGTAATACGGTTGCTTGTGCCATATGCTTGCGAAAACCAGCAGGTACACTAAAGAAGTTACACTTAAAGAAGTTTTCTGTACGAAGAAGGAGTGCCGTGTCTTTGGCGGCAGGACATGACGCCATGGGCGTTTGGTGCCTAGCACCACCCCTCTGAGGCCTGCCGCTTCAGCGGTAGAATAGCCGTGAGAAAAAAGCGACAGTTGTTGTTGGGCAACCTGAAGGAGCACTAAAAGCCCCCTAAAATGCTTCGCGCCCAAATGTTTTAGGTGAAGGTTGAATAATCTTGTTACTAAATTTTTGTACTTGCAATATGGCAAAGCGGCGTTCTGATAAGCCATTTTGGTTCAAACGAAACAAACCATCAACACCAGCAAATCCACCTTGTTGCGTGAGGTTAGCCGCAGAATAACGCTGGCCTTTAGGTTGGTTCGCAAGCGATACTGCTAAACTCACCGCATCATAAGAGAGGGTTGTTATTCGTGTTGGAATGATGCCGTATGTTTGAGTGTAGCGTTGCTTAAACTGGTTCCAGCCTCTTGGCTCAGCTGCTGGAAACCAACCACCGACAAGAGGTTTCTGAGTGCCTACAGAGGCAAAGTCCCAACGCGACGATCCTAAGATCTGAACTTTTTTCGCATCAATTTCATAATAAGGAATAAGTGTAGCAAGTTGGGGCAAATATTGTTGCCCGGCTGGTATAAACAGTGCTTCAGCTTGTCGTGTTTTTAATTGTTCGGCAAAAGGTTTCGCAGCTTTCACTAAGCCAGTTGGATCTTTTGGGTAAGTCGCAAGCGCCACCACTTCACCACCATGCGAAGCCACAGCATTTCTAAAAGCAATTTCAGCCACTTTGCCATATTGATCTTGAGGAAGGTAGGCTGAAAAACGACGTTTTCCCTGGCTAACTGCGTAAGAAACAATGCTGCTCACATCATGCCCTGCAAGAAAACTAAGGAGGTAAACCCCATTCCCTGCCACAGACTCATCAGATGAAAACGCAATCATAGGAACGTTAGATTGTTGAACAATCGGCGTTGCAGCACGAACAGATGCGGCAAATAAAGGCCCAAGAACAATCTCAGCTCCTTCAGAAATAGCTGCCGATGCAGCTTGGCGTGCGCCGCCCGGAGTGCCTTTTGTGTCTTTCGTTATCAGTTCAATATTAGGATTGTCAGCTTCAAAAAGGGCAAGTTCTCCTGCCTGCTTAATTTGTTTAGCAATTTGGGCTGAGCGCCCTTCGGCTGTGAGGGGAAGCAAAAGTGCAATTTTGACTTTTTCATCACCAGGTTTGGCTGCCGGCGTATTTAGAGCTGTATCAGTTAGGCTACCACCACCTGTTGAACAAGCATTTAGTGTAAAAATTAGAGCAAATGAGGCAAGTAACGAGGCAAAAGCAGAAAAGCTGTTTCGTTTTCTAAAAACTGTTAGGTTTTTTAAATTTAGAAAAGAAAATTTCACAATATCACCTCAGACATAAAAACAAAAAGTTTCAAGATTTTGAAAATATAATGGATCTTGAAAAACAACAAGCACTAGAAAGAAATGAGCAATTGAAAGAAACGACCCAAACCCTCTACAATTACTGGATTATATAATGACAGGAATATATATAGACTATGACCCTTTAAAGGTAGTAACACTATTTCTGTCAAATTCAGCTACTTCATTGATAATGAGCCCAGAAGATAGATTCGTCAAAAAATCTATGAAGTTTTAGTAGGGAAAGTTAATTTATCCACTTCTTATTCAATAATGAGAAATATACCTTGAAGTAATATCTTGAAAAAAACACGTAACAAATTGAATAAAAGAAATATTTCACTCAAGTGTAATTTGATATTTTTAGTTCTAAAATAGAAATAATAAAGATAAAACATAAGCAAAACAGAGCATTTCATCAAAATATGAACCAAGAAGACGATAAAAAAGAAATAGCACGAATAAAGGCTCAAAAAGAGCGACCTGTCGCTCGTGTTCAAGATGTGATGGATGGACTGTTAAGCCAGCCTCTTTTGCCTGCGCTTTACTTAGTGGCAACACCCATAGGCCATTTGGCAGATATCAGTCTTAGAGCTCTTGGTGTTCTCGCAAAAGCTGATTTTGTTGCCGCAGAAGACACGCGTCATTCAAGAAAACTCCTGCAAAATTATGGAATATCAACCGAAATGATCAGTTATCATGATCATAATGGTGATCAAATGCGGCCGAAAATCATAAGAATGATTAAAGAGGGGCGCGCCGTGGCCTTAATATCCGATGCAGGCACACCATTAATTTCTGACCCTGGCTATAAATTGGCAAAACTTGTGCGTGAAGCCGGGTTAAGAGTTGAAGTTGCACCCGGTGCCAGTTCTGTCATGGCCGGTCTTTGTCTTTCAGGCCTACCAACTGATACATTTCTCTTTGAGGGCTTTCTTCCACCCAAGCAAGTAGCAAGATGTAAACGTTTGGAAACACTAAAATCCATTGAAGGAAGCTTAGTGTTTTTTGAAACGGCAAAGAGAATTGAAGCCGTAGTCCAAGACGCCCTCACTGTTTTAGGAGATAGAGAGGCTAGCGTTTTACGCGAGATAACCAAAGTTCATGAAGAAGTCATCGATGGCAAATTAAGTGATATAAAAACTCTTCTGGAAAACAGAGATTTAAAAGGAGAGATCGTTTTTATCATAGGTCCACCTCTTTTAGCAGCCATCACAGATGAAGAAATTGCTGAGGCACTGAAGAACCATTTATCTGAAGGGGCGAGCGTGAGAGATAGCGTATCTGAGGTTATGACTGGCTTGAACTTACCTAAAAAAAGAGTTTATGACCTCGCCTTAAAGCTTAAAAAAGAGCTTGATGAATAAGAAAAAAACACCATCAGGCTCTAAAAGAAAACAAACCTATGAAGCTGGGCTCTTTGCAGAGTTTCTAGCTAAAATTATGCTGCGTTTAAAAGGCTATCGCGTCATAGAGCAACGCTACAAAACACCTGTAGGAGAAATTGATCTCATAGTTAAACGCGGTAGGCATATCTCATTTGTAGAAGTTAAATATAGGCAAACTCTTGAAGAAGCAGCCTTTTCCATATCAGACCATCAAAAAAAGCGAATAAGCAAAACGGCAAATCTCTGGTTGGCAATAGATAGTAACTTGGCCTATGACAGTTTATCATTTGATGTGATCTTATTTGCCCCCTGGAAGTTTCCAACTCATATGAAAAATGCATTTGAAGAGTTATAAAAACCTTTTTTAAAAGCACTTCACAAATTGAATAAAAAGATTATATCGTAAAATAATCATTTAAAAATAAAAGCAGAGCGAGCGACCAACCAATGCCTCTTAAAATAGCCTTTCAAATGGATGAAATTTCAAGCTTACACATAGAAGGTGACACCACCTGTGCCATGATGCTTGAAGCTCAAAAAAGAGGACATGAGCTATTTTACTATTTACCCGATGCCTTAAGTCTTCGAGATGGCATCGTCACAGCAAGTGGATTTAATGTCGAGGTAAAGGATGTTGAGGGTGATCATTTTAAATTAGGTGAAGAAAAAACGGTCGATCTTTCAAGCTATGATGTTGTACACCTACGCCAAGATCCACCCTTCGACATGGGCTACATTACAACCACCCACATTTTAGAGCAAATCCATCCAGAGACATTGGTGGTCAATAACCCAAAAGAAGTAAGAAATGCACCTGAAAAGTTTTTCGTGCTCGATTTCCCAGAGCTCACAGCTTCCACTCTGATCACACGTGATGAAAAAGCAGTGCAATCTTTCAGGGCGGAAAAGAAAGATATCATCGTAAAACCACTTTATGGCAATGGGGGAGCCGGGGTCTTTCGCATCAAAGAAGATGATACAAATCTCTCATCATTAATGGAGATGCTGAAAGAGCAATCCTCTGAGCCCTTCATAGTACAAGAATATTTACCAGCCGTAAGAGCTGGAGATAAACGCATAATCCTAATCGATGGTGAACCAGTTGGCGCTATAAACCGTGTGCCAGCAGCGAATGAAACGCGCTCAAACATGCACGTCGGTGGCCGCCCAGAACAAATTGACCTATCCGATCGCGACAAAGAAATTTGTGCTGCCATCGGCCCAGAATTAAAGAAACGCGGCCTGATTTTTGTGGGCATTGATGTCATCGGTAATGTTTTAACGGAAATCAACGTGACCTCACCAACAGGCGTGCGCGAAGTCTTAAAATTTGGCGGTGCCGACATCGCCTCTCTCTTATGGGATGCAATTGAAGAAAAAAGAGCATAGAACTAATGCAAATGCAGTGACGGTTGCTGGTGGGCAACCGAAGTGCCGCTAAAAAGAATAGCCGTGAGAGAGCTAAAGCTCTAAGTTGACTGTACGAAGAAGGAGCTCAGCCTATTTCGAGCTGAGGGACATGACGCCGGGGGCGTCCGGCGCAAGCGCCGCCCCTCGGAGGCCCATGAGCTAAAGCTCATGGAATAGCGGTGAGAGAAAAAGCACAAAAAAGCCAAATTTGTAATATGCACTAATGATCGGGAACTGGGAGTGAGTAATGCTTAAGTCAAAAAGAATGATTGGTAACGAGATTACCAATGATGCCGGCGAGGTCGCGCACGATCAAACCGAAATCAAAAAACGAAAAGGCCGCACAGAATGGACTAGTGTCATATTGTCTATCTCTGCATTACTCATATCAGCGGTTAGCCTCTATCAAACTGTTTTAAAACAGGCGAATTTAAAATTATTTGTACCTGAAACCATCTCTTACACTAGAGATGCAGAAGGTAATTATGAAGTGTTCATACTTCCTCTCACCATAACGAATAGTGGAGCCCAAGATGGGGTCATTTCATCTTTAAAATTAGTCGGTACAAATAATCAAACCGGCAAAAAACTTATTTTTAAAGCAAGTTATTTTGTTAAAGCAGAATATTTTATGACCCCAAATTCAACTGGCCAAACAGGAATTGTACAACGGCCAAAAGAGCCATATTCTCCTATACC
This sequence comes from Hyphomicrobiales bacterium, assembly GCA_021775385.1. GTDB lineage: Bacteria > Pseudomonadota > Alphaproteobacteria > Rhizobiales > HXMU1428-3 > HXMU1428-3. The sequence continues at coordinate 7,068 of JAJFHW010000144.1, forward strand.
TGTAGCTGGCTATAGTGCCTTTGGCGGCAACATACTTTTTTACCCCGAAAAATCAAGTAAGAAGGCCTTTATGCCAGGCGAAGGGGAATATGATTTTGTACTCACTTTAAAATCATCGGCACAAGTACAGAACAGTTTCCTTGATAGCTTATGGAAAAAAGAAAGTAAGCCAATAAAGTTCACGGCCGTTTCAGGTAAAGTTGCAAGCTTTTTCCCAGGTTGGATTAGAGTGGGCAATACGTGGCGTTTATCAATTAAAGATAATTAAAGTCGGTGATAAAGGGAGCAAGAACTTGGTTGTAAAATCTAATCTTATACTGCTTGGAACTATTGTGCTCTTTAGCCAGCTTGCGCCTTTAAACCAAAAAGCTATTGCTGGACCAGTTGATGTGGTCGGTGCAAAAGCAAATAAAGAAGTAGCTGGCACATACCGCTTTGATGTCACTGTAAAACATGCTGATACGGGTTGGAAACATTATGCAAATAAATGGCAAGTGTTAGCTCCAAATGGAGATGTGTTGGGAACCCGCATTCTCCATCACCCTCATGTGAATGAGCAACCCTTTACCCGGTCATTATCAGGTGTCAAAATTCCAGAAAATATAAAAAAAATCACAATCAAAGCTTTTGATAATTTAAATCATAAAGGCGGTAAGGTTCTTGAAGTTAACTTGAAAAAATAAACTGCCATCCCTTATTCAACTGGCCATTTGTGAGTAGATATTTTTAGCCAATGGTGAGAGGGCTTCCTTAGTGATGTTGCCAACCAAAACATAGCTCACATCATGGTCCAGCCAATAAAATGCATTCATGTTTTTTTCTGAAGCAAATCGAAAGGCTGAGGTCTCTGTTTTTTGATTGCGAATGAGGTAAAGTGTGATCCGTTTACCAGTTTGGTCTTCATACATAAGCTGAGCTGCCATGCCATTATTCCGTGGTAATAGCCTTCCACCTATCAAATGAAAACCGCTTTGCTTAAGTTTTGGTGCCTTAATGGGAATTTGTAACCGTTTAGAAAGCCAGGTAACAAGGTGCCCCTCATCTTTACCGCTTACTTCAACAGGATGTAAGACCTCTACCGCATAAGTCGTGTGAGCATCAAGGGCTTGGCGCACCATCGGGCGTTCTTGAGAAGACATGTGAGAGGCAACAAGCGTTTGATATCCAAGCCAACCAGAAATGTTGCCAAAAATAAAAATGGAAAGCACAGCAGCAATTGATTGCCAGCGAAAGTCATTCAGCTTGGTTAGGAATGCTTCTTCTTTCAATACAGGCGCAACAGTTATATCCCCCATTGCTTCTGCAATTTTATGGGGAGAGAGACGCTCCGGAATAGGCTCTTGTAAATGTGTATCAAAAAGTGTTTTTAACTGAGCTCGTTGCTCTTGCAACTCAGCAACAAATTTGGCATCGACAGGATGAAGTGCTAAATAACTTTCAACAAGCTCCGTATCCCCCTGTGAAAGTTGGCCGTCCACATAAGCATGAAGGTCATCATGATGAATATTGTTTTTATCTTTGATCATTTCACTCTCCTTAAACTGGTTGGTTCACTGTTCTTAGGTTCATAATCAATCAGTTTTCGTAAACGTTCTCTTCCCCGGCCTAGTCGAGACATAAGCGTTCCAATCGGGATCCCAAGAACTTGTGCTGCTTCTTTATAAGCCATACCTTCAACGGTAACGAGTAGCAAAACTTCTCGTTGGTCTAGAGGTAAAGTAGCAAGAGCTCTTTGCGTTTCAGCTAATGCCACACTACTAGGTTGAGAGGCCGCAACAGCGGGTTCAATAGTCATGTCATCTAATGAAGATAGAGAAGGTCGGCTTTTAATAGAGCGGAGTTGATTGCGATAAATATTTATAAGAATAGTGAAAAGCCAGTTTTGTAATGTACCAGTTGGTGACCATAAATGCCGCTTACGAATAGCACGTTCTAGACAATCCTGAACGAGATCATCCGCTTGATCAGCGGATCCTGTCAGCGCACGTGCGTAACGCCGCAAAGCAGGTATACACGCTTCAATTTCGTCCAGGAACTGTGTCATGTCTTCATAAGTCCTCAAACTAAATAATCATAAATTATTTTGGTAAAATTGCCGGTGTCGTAAACACATAATCACGTGACTTTACCGGCGTATGGCAAGCCACACACTCATCTACAAACTCGGCATCGTCACCATATGGTTTTTGCTCGGTTCCTAACCAACGAGCATAGCCCCAGCCACCCGTTTTCTCATATTTCATCGCATCTTTAATCATAAATTCTGCGTGAATAAATTTGCCAGGAACGGTCGCCGCTTCCCAATGTTCATCTTTACGGTTTTTCCAAACAATTTTTGCAAGAGTGGCACCATCCGGCCAAGGGTTCGTCTTGCCTGCACGAGCAGCTTCAATCGCGATATCATTCCCAAGAATAACTCGAATACTATCATGATCAGAACGATGAGACGGCGCGATCACACGCCAATTTTTATAGTCCTTTGGAATCTCAATTCCATTAGGCGCAGGAGTAACAACTGTTTCACCAGCAAAGGCAGTAAGTGTAAGTCCAGTTGAAACTGCAAAAAGAAAACCGGCTATTAAGACAGGGTGTTTCATAAAACGCTCCATTTTCTACAAATGAATAAAGGGTTGAAGTTTAAATTATGCAAAATTGTTACTTAAAGCGTTTGGCTGAAAACAAGGTTGGACAACCAGACAAAGCTTTAAAAAAGTCTGCTATAATTAAAAAACACAACCGGAGGCGTTTTAATCCCAAAGAAATAAAAATCATTTGGGTTTAGATAATAAACTCCAAACCCAAACCCAAACTCAAAGCTAAAGTCTGATCTATTTTACAGTTATCGTAATCACTTGAGAGGATACAGGAGGGTTATGAGGAATATGATTTTCGTCTGCAAGTACTAATTGTAGGGTGTGTTTGCCAGGAGAAAGTTTTAATACCGTCTCCGTCTGACCACCACCAAAATGGATATATTGCTCATCAGCTGGAATGTTATCCAGGCATTCATCAACACCAATTTTCCCTTTGCCAAGGGCAGCACGGTCAATGAATAAATGATGATGGCCGGTATTCGCTTTAGATACACCAGTCGGCGCAACTCTAATCCCGCTTAAGCCAAAGATGATTTTAATGGAGTTCGAGACAACATCTCCACCTTTAATGTTTACAAAATATTGCCTGGCGCCAGTTTTAGAAAGCGTCTCACTCGCCAAAGCACTGTTTGGCAAATTGAAAAATGCTAAAGCTAAGAAGTCCAATAAATACAATTATTTTAAGAGCTATTGATTTTTTCATAAAATTGATCTCCACTATAAATCCTTACTATGTTGCATGTTAATAGGCTTTCCACACGTCTAAGCTTTGGATTATTCATTTGACCGCGAACAGAAATTCTTATGAAGAAATAAGAGCAGGCCTAAGGCAACTGTTTCCAAAACTCTGGCGTTATTGCCTGTTTTTAACAAGGTCTTCCCATGCAGCAGATGACCTGGCGCAAGCATCTTGCCTTCGCGCGTTAGAAAAAGCTAACCTCTATAAATCAGATACAAATTTAGATGGATGGGTATTTCGCATAGCCCAAAGATTATGGCTAAATGAACTACGCTCACAATCCACAAGAACCGGACAGGGCTGTTCGCCAATTGAAGAATATGACCTGGCAGATACAAATTTAGATCCTGAAATGAATATTTTAGGCAAAGACGTGTTATTAGCTATAGATACATTGCCAGAAGCCCAAAGAATGACTGTTATATTGGTCTATGTAGACGGATTTAGCTATAAAGAAGCGGCTGAAATCCTTGAAATACCAGCAGGAACTGTAATGAGCAGGTTAGCCGTTGCTCGCAAAGCAATCGCTACTCAATTTAAAGATGATGAAAGCCAAAAAGATGAGTGAGACAGGTAGATTTAGTGATGAAGAGCTGGTCGCTTATCTTGATGGTGAGGCTGAGTTCGCCCCTATTGACGCCATTAAAACGGCTTTGGTAACAGACGAGAATTTGCGCAGACGCGTGCATAGCCTGCAATTCAATCAGCAAGCTTTGGTTTCAGCCATGGATAATATTTCTGAAAGGGTGAGCAAGAAAGGCAAGTTGCCAGATTGTCTAGTTGAAAGCTCAGTAGAGAGAAAAACACCATCTGTCTCTGAGTTACCATCAAAACAAAACTCACCAACAAATGAAACGCGCTTCTCATTTGAGGGGTGGCAAAAAATAGCAGCAGTCGCATTGCTGTCTTTGGTCATAGGCTGGAGCGCTCGTAACGTCACAACAGACAACAATCTAAATAATTGGCACAATTACGTAGCAGCCTATCAAGCGCTTTATAGCAAAGAAACACTTGCTACAATTATTCAAAATGAAGAAACTTCTTCAAAACAATTGCAGCATGTAACAGGCGTTCTCGGCAAAAAAATAGAACTGGCACAACTGACCAATGTTAAAGGTCTAAACTACAAAAGAGCTCAAATTTTAGGCTTTAAAGGTCAGCCTTTAATCCAGCTTGCTTTTTTGTCGGCAAAAGGCAAACCAGTGGCCCTTTGCATCATCAAGTCTAAGAACAACAAAACATCAAAAGTTATCAATGACGTACAGCAAGGTTTAAAAGCTGCCCATTGGAAAAAGGGTGAGTTTGAATATCTATTGATCGGTAGCAATGATGCAGAGTTGATAAAATCAGCCGCGACGCAGTTTTCAAAAATCCTGTGAGTTAAACACTTAACTCACAGTTTGAAAGCTATGTCTGAATAAGCTAAAAAAATAAGAAAAGGTCAAACTTAACTTAACGCCAGTCAAACTTATAGGTTAGCCCAACCAATCCGGTAAACTGATTTTCAGTTTCAATAACAGGACTATCTTCAGCATCACCCAAGAGGCGTGAATACTTCACATTGGCAAATAGTTTCCAGCTCTGCGACAATTGCAAATCTGTGCCCAAAGAAACAAACACATCCTTAAAACCGGCATCTGTATCAAAGGCCGCTAAATTCGCGCGAGAGTTCAGAGATTGCTGCGCAGTAACACCAAAATTCGTTTGGAAATACTCTTCATCAGCGTAAGTCGTGCCAACCTTAGCTTTGATTTTTAAACGCTCGTTTAGAGGGCGCTCAACACCAGCACTAAACTTAAGAAGATACCCATCTTCATCACCAGTCACTTGCTGATGATATGAGGAGCTAAGTGTGTATTTGCTTGCGTTAACATCAAAGCTATAAGCAACAAAACCACCAACGATGAGCCCTTCGTCAACATCACCAAGGCCAACAAGCTTGTCACCATCATCTTCCTCGCGGCCAAAGGTATAACCAGCAAGCGGACCAGCAGTTAGGCCACCTTGGTTGAGGAGTTTAAAGCGCACATCATCAGCACCGTTAATCTCGACATATTCTTTAAAGAAAGAAAATTGGCTATCGCTTGAAAAATCAGGGATGATGACAGGAAAGCCATAAACATCATACTCGTCAGAGCCTTCATATTTCGGCTTGATCAGCGCACCACCACCAACTCGCACACCAGAGCCAGACTGCTCAGCAAGGTCAGATGCAGAAGCCGTGGATGAAACGGCAAAGCCAGCCCCTAAAGCAACTGATGTTGAAAGCAAAGCGGTTGCAAGAGCTTTAGTACTTTTAGAAACGAGGCTCAACTGAGCAAGACGAACAACAGTAGTTTTCATAAAAGTAAGCTCCATAGCTTTAGAACAAATCGATGAGGTTGATAAAATCCAGTCAGAATATAACCAGAATAAATGCATAACCTTAAATATAGCTTTCTTTTATGAAGGTCACTTAAAATATACGTGAAGCCACTCATTTAAATTTTAACTGTGACTATCCGGTGGATAAAGACTAAAAATTACAAAATAGCTAGCTATCACAAGATAGATTGCCCTGTCTTTGCCCAGTCTGCCATGAAGCCTTCTAGGCCTTTGTCTGTAAGAGGGTGTTTAGCAAGTTGTTTAATCACAGATCCAGGCACGGTTGCGACATCTGCACCGATGAGCGCACAGCTTTTCACGTGATTGATATTGCGAATAGATGCCGCTAAAATTTCTGTTTCAAAATCATAATTGTCATAAATTTCGCGCATTTCTTCAATGAGCTCCATGCCATCAATGCCCATATCATCCAATCTGCCAATGAAAGGCGAGATGTAAGTGGCGCCAGCTTTGGCCGCCAATAGAGCCTGGTTCGCGTTAAAGCAAAGTGTCACATTCACTGAAGCGCCATCATCTGTGAGCGCTTTACAAGTTTTAAGGCCATCCATCGTCAGTGGAACTTTGATAGTCACATTTTCAGCCAAGCCGCGAAGTACCGCAGCTTCTTTCAACATAGTCGCACTATCAAGTGCAGTCACTTCGGCGCTCACAGGCCCGTCCACTACGGTGCAAATTTCTTTGATCACATCAAGAAAGTTTCTGCCAGATTTCGCAATGAGGGAGGGGTTCGTTGTCACCCCATCAATAAGGCCCGTGTCTGCCAATTCGCCAATTTCTTCAATATCTGCGCTGTCGACGAAAAATTTCATAAAAGACCTCATTCTAAAAATGTACTGTTTTGCTTCATGTCGCAATTTACGAAAAAAGCATCTAGATGCAAATAGATGGGGAAAGCCATAAATTTAGTCCCACAATGCCCAAGTCCGATGCTTCACTCATATATTACTATTCTCAATATCGTCAATTCAGCTGTACGTCTATTATCTTTTTGATGTAAGCGATGAAATTAATGGGGCTAGCCCCTAAATTAAACCACCTCTTTTATGAGTTTACCGCTAAATTAAGGAGTGTCTGAGTTGGGAGAAACTGTTCCCATACTGTTACCCGTTTTGCTCAACCAGACTTATGATTATCTGGTAAAGGGCGAAGCTGATTTATTAGCAGACCCGGCTCTCGACCAGGATTTGAACTTAAATCCGGGAGATTTTGTGCGCGTGCCTTTTGGGCGACAAGAGCGCATCGGCATAGTCTGGCGCAAAAACATCGAGCCAATAGATGAGCATGGCGTGGTCATCTCAAAGCCGGTTAATCCATCAAAACTCAAAGCTGTCATCGATAAAATCGACGTGCCCCCATTGCCAATGGTCTCCATGAAATTTGCTGAATGGGTTGCAAATTATACCCTCAGCCCATTAGGCATGGTGCTCCGCATGATGATGAGCGCCAAGCAAGCTTTTCAAACGCCTAAACCTAGATTTGGTGTTTCATACACGGGATCAAAACCAGCAAAAATGACACCGGCAAGAGAAAAGGTCTTAGGCGTCCTTACCAATGACTTTGTCTGGACAAAAACCAATTTAGCTGCCGAAGCAGGCGTTTCCACCGCGGTTATTGATGGCTTAGTCAAAACAGGTAGCCTGGTGCAAGCTGAGTTGGCACCAGAGAGGATGACCAGACCACGCGCAAACTTCCAGCAACCAGAATTTAAAGAAGAACAAATCGAAGCCGCCCACAGAATGCGCGGAATAGGCAATTCAAATGCCTTTCAAGTCGGCCTGCTAGATGGTGTGACCGGCTCAGGTAAAACAGAAGTCTACTTCGAAGCCATCGCTGGTGCTTTAGAAACTGGCCGCCAGGTCCTGGTTTTACTTCCAGAAATCTCCCTAACGAACCAGTTCTTAGATCGCTTTAAAGTCCGCTTTGGTTGCAAACCAGCAAGCTGGCACTCAGGCATAGGCGAAGGTGAGCGCGCCCGCATCTGGCGCGGTGTAGCAAACGGTGAGGTAAAGGCTGTTATTGGCGCGCGGTCCGCTTTGTTCCTCCCCTATCAAGACTTAGGCCTCATCGTGGTCGATGAAGAACATGACGCAGGCTATAAGCAAGAAACCAATGTCATGTATCACGCAAGAGACATGGCAGTAGTTAGAGGCTCCATCGGCAAATGCGGTGTTGTCTTAGCATCCGCAACACCGTCGCTTGAAAGTTTGGTCAACGCCGATCAAGGGCGCTACGCCCATATCAAACTTCGCACCCGCTTTTATGGGGCCGAGCTGCCTGAAATGACAGCAATAGACATGAAAAAAGACCCGCCAGATCGCGGCAAGTGGCTCAGCCCTCTTCTGGTCGCAGCGGTAAATGA
>JAJFHW010000145.1 GCA_021775385.1 Hyphomicrobiales bacterium
AATAGCTGAAAGACTTTTTTCCATGCGGAATTTAACAGCCTTTGCACTAAACAATCGAACTCTTGTTTTGCTCTTTGTTCTCCTCATCTTATTTGCAGGGCCTTTTAGCTATACAACTCATCCATCACGCGAAGACCCTGAGATCACTATTCGAACAGCTCTTATTACAGCCCAGTTCAATGGCATGTCACCCACACGTATTGAGAATTTAATCACTCGCAAGATTGAAGAAAAACTTAGAGAAATCCCTGAGGTTGAAAACATAATTTCAACCGTTCAAAATGGTGTTACGATTATTCGTGCTGCTGTTTATGAACGCTATAGTGATATGGCCCCCATTTGGCAAGATCTTCGAAATAAAATGGAAGATGTGAAAGGTGATTTGCCAAGTGGTACTGAAGGCCCCTTTGTGAATGATGATTACGGCGATGTTGCCATGGCTACCATCGCATTAACCGCTGAAGGGTTTACTCTTGCTGAAATGCGCACCTCTGCAAAACGATTACGTAATCAACTTTACCGTGTTAATGGGGTTAGAAAAGTTTCTCTTTTTGGGGTAGAGCCTGAACGTATTTTTGTTGAAGTTGATAATATACGACTTGCTCAATATGGCATTAGTGCTTCTGACATAACTGACGCGATTAGCCGGCAAAATATTGTTTTGCCTGGTGGTATCATTCAGGCGAATGGACAATCTTTTTATGTGGAGCCGACCGGGAATTTTGAAAACTTAGAACAGCTAGAAAACCTTCAAATTAAAATTCCTAACAAAGCAGGCCAAGTTGCTTACCTAAAAGATATTGCGAAGATCTCACGGGGTTTTGCTGACCCACCTAAATCTCCGGCCTTTTTTAATGGCAAGTCTGCAATTGTGCTTTCTGTTTCTATGATTGATCAGTTTGACAGTTTTAAATTTGCTGAAGATATCAAAGCCAAGACCACAGAAATAGAACAGGGTTTACCTATTGGCTATAAGCTCAGTTACATCACTTTTCAACCAAATGAGATTGAAATTGCTGTCAGCGGTGTGATGAATAACCTCTATCAGACAATCGGCATTGTGTTGATTGTTGTTATGGTATTTTTAGGCTGGCGCACTGGATTATTAGTTGGCGCGATGGTGCCGCTAGTCATGTTGCTTTCTATTCTTATTATGCGCATTGTGGGCATTGAACTTGAACGTATGTCTCTTGCGACATTGATCATTGCGCTTGGCCTTTTGGTAGATAATGGCATCGTCATCGCCGAAGATATTAGTCGCCGTTTGGCTGAAGGCGAGGATCGGCTTAAGGCTGTTATCGCTTCGGGGCAAGATATGTCCATGCCTTTGCTCTCTTCGAGTTTGACAACTGTTTTTGCTTTCATGCCATTGATGCTTGCTGACAGTACGGCTGGTGAATACACGCGCTCAATTTCTCTTGTTATTGCTATTTCTCTACTTGGGTCTTGGGTAATGGCTATGACTGCGATGCCTTTATTCTGTTACTGGTTTTTAAAACCAGGAAAGCTCATTGATGATAATCACTATGAGACACAACCATTTTACCGGATTTATCGCTCAATCCTTGATGCAATTTTAAAATTTCGCTTTGCATTTTTAGGTGTTGTTCTTCTCACATTATTTGGAGGCATTTCGCTTTTCGCTTATGTGCCGAAAGTGTTTTTCCCTGCTTCAGAGCGAACTCAATTGCAAATTTTAGTTGATGCTCCTGTTGGCAGTAATAGCTATCAAACGCTAGCGTCTGTGAAACCATTACAAAACTGGTTGCTCGATAAATCTAAAAATCCTGAAGTCAAAAACCATGTTGCTTATGTTGCCGGCGGGGGACCTCGTTTTTATCTAGGTCTTGATCCAAATGACTCAGATCCTTTTCGGGCTTTTTTGGTTGTTAATGTTAAAGAGCCTTCGGACATTTTGCCATTGTTAGAAAAAGTGCGCAACTTTGCGAACCTTTCTATGCCGAGCGTTCGTGTGACGCCTAAGCCAATGTCTATGGGGCCTGGAGAGGCTGGACTTGTTGAATATAGAATTGTTGGAGGTGACGCAAATGTTTTGAAATCTATCTCAGAACAAATTACAGAAGGGATGCGCGCGGTTCCTGGCACCCGCAATATTAAAGATGATTGGGAGAACCCGACTGTTAAAATCATCGTTGATATTGATCAAGCACGGGCGAGACGTGCAGGTGTGACTTCTGAGCAGGTGGCTAACGCTCTAAATGCAAGTTTGGCTGGATCCGCTGTTTCCGGGTATCGTGAAGGCGACCAGACCATACCTGTTATTTTACGAGAAAAAGGCTTAGCTCGTAAAAATATCGATCGTTTACGCACATTGAATATTGGCGTTGAGAACGGTAACCCTATTCCACTCTTACAAATTGCTACATTTAGAGGTCAGCCTGAATATTCTTTAATGCAAAGGCGAAACCTAGAGCGCACAATTACTGTCTCAGGTGCTAATAAAAACCTGACAGCTGCTGAACTTGATACAGCTCTCATTCCAGTTTTAACAAAAATACAAACACAACTGAAACCTGGTTACCAGATTGAAAAGGGGGGTGAGCTTGAGAGTTCATCGAAAGCACAAGGCTCTCTCTTTGCCTTTATGCCGCTTGCATTTGCCTTGATTATTCTTGTTCTGGTTGCTCAATTTGACAGTTTCAAACGACCTTTGATTATTTTGCTAACTATTCCGCTGGTCATCACTGGTATTTCTGTGACGTTATTTATAGCGCCAAAGGCAAACTTTAGTTTCATGGCTATTCTTGGTTTATTGGCCCTTGCTGGGATTGTCATTAATAATGCGATTGTGCTCATTGACCGGATTGAAAAAGAACGAGAAGACGGAGCAACAGTGCGAGACGCTATTTTAAATGCGTCTGTCACTCGACTGAAACCAATTTTAATGACAACGGCTACAACCGTCCTCGGACTTTTGCCAATCATCATTGCACGTGATGTTTTGTTTTATGATCTCGCACTGGTTATTTCTGGTGGCATGATTGCTGGCACTGTCTTAACTCTCGGTGTTGTACCAGTTCTCTATAGTTTGTTTTTCAGGGAACCTAAAGTTAGCACTTAAAATTCACCTCTATGGTGAACCACACGCTATAGGTGCCTATAGCGTGTGGTTTTACTTTTCATGTTTTATCTATTTTGCCTCATTTTTTTCACACTATGGTTTTATGAACGCTGCAGGCTACAAAATTTGAAATTCACTTCAATGGTTTGTGATCTTCATTCACATCCCCTGCTGGGCTGATCATTTTGATGATTTCTAGCTCTGCATAGGGAAGGTTCTTTCGTTTGTGGTTTACGGGATATAGCTCAGTCTGGTAGAGCGCTGGAGATTCCATCCAGAAGTCATAGGTTCGAATCCTATTATCTTGGCCAAGGATATAGCTCAGTTGGTAGAGCATCAGGTTATCACCCTGACGGTCGAAGGTTCAACTCCTTCTATCATAACGCGACTAGAAAACGCTCCAGCCTGTAAAGCTGACTATTATTTTGGTTCGAAAACTGGCTTGTGACAATGAGAGGTGAACTTTTTAAGAGCATAGCTCTTTTGGGGTGAGCCTGATTTATCACCTTGAATGATATGCCGCAATGTCATGATGGTATTGACGGGATGTAGTCCAGGATCAACTTTTAACAATATATAGAGTTGAGCCCGCGCTTTGTTTCCTTCTAATCCCCGCTCTGACTTTGCCGCTTGATTTTTTGTCGTCAGTTTTCGGATCTTGTTTTCAAACTTTGGGTTAGACCCAATTATTTCTTTTTTTTTGAACAAGCTAAATATTTTTTATTCGAAATTTGAACTTCGTGAAACAAAACCGGCATGGGTGTTACAAATGCATGGTGAGGAACAGTAACATGGGTATTTTTGATTGGATTTTTGGACGAAAACGTTTTCTCGTCAATGAAAACGAACGGGTCATTACGCTTTATAAGGGTAAGGTCGACAGCATTCTTGTGCCTGGTGAATATGCATTACCTAACCGGCGCAATCGCTTAAACCTTATGAGGTATGATATTGCTCGAGATCCTTATTTTGCCTCAAACCTGACTAAAGCTGTTATGAGCAAAATCTCTGAGCAGGCAAAAGACCATTTAACCACCATTCAAACCTCTCCAACCGAGGTTGCTATGATAGAGAGAGACGGACAGCTTTATAGTGCGCTTGGGCCAGATGAGAAAATCCATGTTTGGAATGATGCAGGGCCGTGGACAGTTAAATTAATTGACGTTTCAAATGATTTTTCTGTTTCTCCTGCTCTGTTAAAGCGTTCTGGAATTTCTCGGATCGTTAGTCATTTTTATGTAAAAGAGGTTCTGGATGGCCAGATTGCCCTAGTATACATTGATGGTGCATTTGATCGTAAGCTTGGAGCTGGTCTTCATGGTTTTTGGCGTATTGGCAAGTCTGTTGTATTTAAAATCATAGATACACGGCGACAAGCACTTGATGTTAGCGGCCAGGAAGTGCTCACGAAAGACAGAGTGACCATTCGTGTGAATATTACTGCGGACTATCAAGTCACGGACCCTTTGTTGGCGACAACTAAGGTAAAAGACTTTGAAGATGCGCTTTATCGCGCCTTGCAATATGCGTTTCGTAAAACTCTTGGAGCTTTAACGCTTGATCAAATTTTGGAAAAGAAAATTACCATCGATGCCGAAGCGTCTGAAAAAGTGAAAACTGAAATGGCTGAAATCGGTATTGAAGTGAAAGAGATTTCACTGAAAGATGTGATCCTTCCAGGTGAGATGCGTGAGATCTTGAATAAGGTTGTGACAGCTGAGAAAGAAGCTGAAGCGAATATTATTCGCCGAAGAGAAGAGACCAATGCGACACGCTCTCTTTTGAATACCGCAAAGGTAATGGCAGATAACCCTGTTATGCTTCGATTGAAAGAGCTTGAAGCTTTGACAGAAATTTCTGCCAAGGTAGATCGACTTACCATTCATAATGGCACAAATGGCCTGATGAATGATCTTGTTCGCTTAGGTGAGGACGGCCAAGAAAAGGAATAGAGATAGTTTTAGCTTTATTTCTCTCACAGCTATTTCAAGTGCTAATGGCGCTTGAGCCTGCGAGGGGCGGTGCTAGGCACTGGACGCCAAATGGCGTCATGTCCTGATGCCAAAACGGCATCACTCCTTTTTCGTGTGGTGAGTTTGATAGAATGAGAAAAGCCATAAGCTACAAGCTTATGGCTTTTTTTCTGCTCTTACAAAGCTAACGCCTATTGCAGCCAGGGCGACACCGCCCCACGCCCAGATTGAAAGGACTTCATCAACAAGAACCCAGGCATAAATCGCTGCAATTGGAGGCACCAAGAAAAAAAGCGAAGACACTTTTGAGGCTTCACCAAATTTAATCATTGAAAGCAACAAAGTGACGCCGATGATCGAGTTTCCAACGACTAAATAAACAAGCGTTAGGTAAAGTTCTGTTGTTGCTTCATAGCGATATCCTTCAAAAATTAGGGCGAGGATTAATGTGCAGACAAAGCCTACAATATATTGGATTAAGTTCATTGATATGGGGTGCTGATTGCCACCGAAACGTTTTTCATAAAGAGTGAGAGTTGTCATAGTGAACAAAGCGGCACATGACAACATGATACCAAGGCTCGATGAATAACTAATTTCAGTTTGTAAAACAATCACGATGAGGGCACCGGTTAGACCGAGTAAAAACCCTAACCATTGACGCTTTGTAATCACCTCGCCGGTTATTTGCGGAGAGAGAATTGCAATTAATATCGGTTGCATAGACGTGATGACGGCAACACCACCGGCTGAGATACCGCAAACAATCGCATAATACACACAGCTAAAATGAACAACTTGCAGCAAGAACCCTGTGGTTATTGTATGCTGCCATTCCTTTTTTGTTTTCGGCATAGCGGGTTTGAATATCAGGTAGAGGCCGTAAAAAGCTATGGAGGCGAAGAAAAAGCGCATATTCAACAGAGTGAATGGTGCCGCACTGTTCAAGCCTAATTTGGCAAAAGTAAACCCACCAGCCCATAACAGTATGAAAATCAATGGGGCTGCTTTAACAAAGAGATTTGATTGTGAATTGTTATCACCGTCTGGCAATGACATAGGATTGTTCGTTTCTATAAGACTTGGAGCTTTTAGCGGTTAAAGGTTAGAGCGTGTCGCATTTTATCGTATTCAAAGTCACGCTCTATCTTTTTATTTTACCGTGTCTTTTTTCACAAAACCGGTATCCACTTTTGTGCGACACGCTCTATTTGATGAGTTTATTTTCTGGGATCAGCTATTTTATAGTGCAACTCTGTTCTTAGATTTGTAAAGTCACGAATACTCGGTAGTTTCATTTAAGAGATAATACTTAGGCTTTCTTCTTCTACTATAGCTGGCAACCAGATGGAGAATGTTGTTCCTTTTCCAACCGTGCTTTCAACATTAACTTCTCCTCCCATGCGAGTGATTAATGTTTGTGAGATGGAGAGCCCCAAGCCGGTACCCTCACTGTGCTTGGTTGTAAAAAATGGATCAAAGGCACGTTTTAAGACATCCGGAGACATGCCTTTTCCTGTATCTGTAATTTCAATCAAGACGCCGTTTTTCTCAGCTTCAAATTTGTCATTGCTTTTTAATGTTAAGGTGCCACCACCTTCCATTGAGTGAATTGCATTGACAATGAGGTTGATTAAAACTTGTTGAAATTCTGTACGGTTAATCAGAACAGGGTTTAATGAGTTAGAGCTCCGCTCAACTTTTATGAGAGTTTTATTAAGCAAGTGCTGCACCAACAGCAAACAGTCGGTCATGACATCATCAACCATATGCTGGTCATGATACCCAGCAAATTCTTCAGGTCTTGCAAATTGCAAAAGTTTACTCACAATCAAGTTGATCGAATGAACTTGCTCATCTATCAGTCTGAACTCTGTTATGACTTGTTTCGTCTCGTCCCCTAATACTTCTCGTATAAGATCCATATTGCCTTGGATGACAGCAACAGGATTATTAATTTCATGGGCGACACCAGCAGTAATTTCACCGATAGCAGCTAACTTTTCAGAAATGACCAACTGCTGTGTTGTTGCTTCTAACTGTTTGTTAGCGGCTTGTAACTCTGCGGTTCTTTCTTCTACGCGCTTGTTGAGCTCTTGCGCCCAATTTCTTAATTGTAAATCTCTTTCCTGCAAAAGATCCAACAATTCATCCAGATGTTTTGCAACCTTACCAATTTCATCTCCACTTTCAACTGGACCTGTTCTGGCACTCATATTTCCTTCTTCAACATCTAGAATGGTGGAGACCATGCGCTCCAAAGGCTTGAAAATGCCACGTACCCAATAGAGAAAAATCGGAACGGAAATGACAGTGACAATCAGGAAAATCGCTACTAAAATAAGGAGTGTTGTATATTTCTCTGTTTGAAATGGCTTATCAAGAAAGCCAACATAGAGCATACCAACCCGATGTCCGTAACTGTCTATAATTGGTTCATAAGCTGAAATGTACCAATCATTCACAACAAATGCGCGATCTAACCAAACTTTTCCTTTATCCAAAACTGTCTCACGCACGATAGCCGATACTCTTGTGCCAAGAGCTCGTTTATTTTCAAACAAACGGACATTTGTACTAACGCGCACATCATCTAGAAACAGTGTCGTTGTTCCCTGGCTGCCAAAGGGGAGACTTGCCTGTTGGTATACCAGAGCATTGATTGTATCGATGAAGTCTAAATTTCTATTCAGCAGAATTCCTCCAACCAACGCTGCTTTTTCACCGTTTATCATGACGGGAGTGGCAGTTTGCACCATCATTCCTCGCGTTTCAATTTTGCGATTGGTTGGAACAGCAGCTTTGGTTGGTATAATTTTAATGGTTGCCTGATTGGCTAACTCTGGAGATAAGAAAAAAAGTTGTTTTTTATTATATATATCTATGCTGGTTGCTGGCTGTCCTTTTAAGGCTTTTTGAATGACTGACCATATTTTGGGTATTCTTTGACTTTTTGTCTTTGAAGCAGATGCCATGATTTCTCCCTTGTCTTTCACAAGATAGAGAAAATCGAACCCGAGTTCGTTTCGACTTTTTTGAAGATAAAAAGAGAGTTCATTATTTACGTTATTATTGACGACATCTACAAAACTCGCTGATGCTCCAACGGCTTGTATCTTCTCACCGCTATTTTCTAAAATGCGATTGAGGTATTGGCGTGCAATTGTAAGGTCGCCATTTACCTTCGAGATTAACAGGTTATCGAATTGATTGGACCAGCGATAAATTGAGATTCCCATTAACAAGGGAGAAACCAGTAGTATGGGAAGAAGGGCAACAAGGAGTAAGCGCAAACGAACTGATTTATCCACATCTGGGATCATTAGCTTGAAACTTTTCGGCGCTAAATTAAACATCGTCTAAACTACTCGTTGAGTTATTAAACACTCTTTGATCACATCTCCCATAAATTAGTTCTTGTTTTTTTATTAAAGATAAAACCTCATAAAAATTAAACCTCCCACTGGACGCATTTACGATCGATGGTTTTTCTAGAGATACCTAGCCTTCTGGCGGCTTCGGCTCTGTTACCATTTGAAGTTTCCAAGACTTTTAGGATGTGGCGTTTTTCAACCTTATCCATTCTCTCTGAATTTTGATCTTCTATGGATGTGTTTTTGGTTTGGAATTGTGTGGGATAAGCGCCTAAAATAAGTGAACGTTCTATAAAATTACGCAATTCCCTTACATTTCCTGGCCATTCCATTTTTGAAAGACCGTCCAAAACCGTTTTTGTAAGAGGTAGTGATTGCACGCCTAATTCAAGAGAAAATTTTTCTACGAACATTTCAGCCAGTTCTTTTATATCTCCACTCCGTTGCCTTAAAGGGGGCATGGCTATATGCATTATGTTTAACCGATAGAATAAATCAGAACGGAAACGCCCTTCTTCAACCTCTAAAGGTAAATCGGCATTCGTTGCAAATACAAACCTGACATTGACGGGAACTTCGCGTTCTGAACCAACTGGTCTGATTTTTTTATCTTCAATGGCTCGCAATAATTTGCTCTGCATACTCAGTGGTAATTCGGCAATTTCATCAAGAAACAAAGTGCCGCCACTTGCATAAGAAAAGAGACCTTCTCTTCGTCCTAGAGTTTCGCTTGTAACTTCTTTTAATTGACCGAAAAACTCACTTTCAATCATATCTTCAGCAATGGCTGCACAATTTACTGGTACAAAAGGTTGATCTGCTCGATCAGATAAAGAATGAAGTGTGCGAGCTGCTATTTCTTTACCAGAGCCCGACTCGCCAGTGATAAGCACTGATGTTGGCATGGGAGCGACACGTTCTAATGTGTTTCGAATTTCTGAAATTGCTTTAGATGAACCGATTAATTTATTGTGCTGGCTATCTTCATTTGAATTTGCTTCAAGCTCATAACGAAGCAAGAAATTTTCACGGCGTAACCGAATGCGATCCAGGCAACGTGCAACAGCATTTAATATTTGGTTTGAACGAAATGGCTTTAAAACAAAATCTACGGCACCAGCTTGCAGTGCTCTAATAGCTGTTTCTAAATCAGCATAAGCTGTGATAAGAATTGCATCTGCAAAAAAACCAATCGTTCTTTGCTCAACCAACCATTCGACACCACTTTGCCCTGTCATAATATTATCTAAGATGACAACGTCAAAATGTCCTTTATCCAGAGCCAGAGATGCTTCTCTAGTATTTGAGGCCTCGACAACTTTCTTACAGCGAGGCTTCAACATTTTCACGAGGAAATTACGTATGCCTGGCTCATCATCTACGATAAGGATCGAGGCTTGTGACAACCACGGTCCAAATTCAAGGTTTTGTCCTTCTTTGTAATTGTTTTTAATAGGCACAATGTTTTGCTGGTCGGGCATTTCTTTTTCTCCCGCTTTCAAAGTAAAAACTCTTTTCATTCACTATGCTCAGCATTTTAAAGCTTTGCAAGTCTCTCCTTTTTATAAACTTAAGGGCCATTGGGGGGAAATTACAACTTTAACGAGGAAGTGCGACCATATGATCTTATTTTTTCTATGAAGGTGTACGACAACACTCTATTCTTGGTTTCATCTAATAAATATCACTATATTATTGATTTTTATTTATTTTATGCGCTTACAGCTTTCTTCTATTTTAATAGGAAATTATTTTTTATTACTTGCTTCCTAGGCAAATTATGAGCCATAAATGCAAGAATAAATGCTAAATATTCATCTTTTGATATTTTCAATTTATGATCGGGGACCATATGAAAATCGCTGTTGCTGGCATTGGCTATGTCGGATTATCAAATGCTATTTTGCTTGCTCAAAACCATGAGGTTGTCGCAGTTGATATTATGGTCGACAAGATAGACATGCTTAATCGTGGCATCTCCCCCATCATTGATAGTGAAATAAATCGTTTCCTTGAAACAAAACAATTAAATCTAAAGGCGACGCTTGATAAGCAGGTTGCTTATCAAGATGCTGACTACATCGTCATTGCAACACCAACGGACTATGATCCTGATACTAACTTTTTTAATACCGGCTCCATAGAAGCAGTTATAAGAGATGTTTTAGAAATTAATCCTGAAGCCGTAATGATCATTAAATCAACTATACCTGTTGGATATACGGCAAAGCTGAAAGAGGAATTTAATTGCTCCAATATCATTTTCTCACCAGAGTTTTTAAGGGAGGGTCAAGCGCTATATGACAACCTTTATCCATCTCGTATTGTTGTAGGGGAACAGTCTGATCGAGCAAAAATATTTGCTAACTTATTGGTTGAAGGGGCTGAAAGAAAAGATATTCCGACACTCTTTACAGGTTCAACAGAGGCTGAAGCCATTAAGCTTTTTGCAAATACATATTTGGCTATGCGCGTTGCTTATTTTAATGAGCTTGATACTTATGCCGAAATGCATGACTTAGGCAGCCGGGAAATTATTGAAGGTGTATGTATGGATCCTAGGATTGGTGATCACTATAATAACCCTTCCTTTGGTTATGGCGGTTATTGCTTGCCCAAGGATACAAAACAATTGCTCGCCAATTACAGTGATGTGCCACAAAACCTGATTAACGCAATAGTCCAATCGAATACAACTAGAAAAGATTTTATTTCTGACACTATTATTCGCATGAACCCCAAAATTGTTGGAATCTACCGCCTAATCATGAAAGCCGGTTCTGACAACTTTAGAGCATCAAGTATTCAAGGCATTATGAAACGGATTAAAGCTAAGGGAATTGAGGTTATAGTTTTCGAACCGGAGCTAGAAGAAAATGAGTTTTTTCGCTCACGTGTCATGACAGACTTGAATCAGTTTAAAAAAGAAGCCGATGTTATTATTTCTAACCGCCACTCCGATGATTTAAGTGATGTTTTAGAAAAAGTTTATTCCCGTGATTTATTTGGAAACGACTAACCCAATACCAGCATTTATTTACTTATGAAAGCTAACAATGAAACATCTTTCGGCTTTTCACTTTTTTGACTATTTTTCATATGATGACGACCTATTACGCCGCCTTATGTATCTTGTTCTTTTACTGATGCCTATTTTAATTTTGGTCGATCGATCACCATTGGACATTGCGGCATCTACAATTGCGATTAGCTTTCTAATTCATTCATTTTATTGGAAAATTTTAATTGGCTCAAGGCTAAATGGGTTCAGGCTACGATTTTATTCTGGTTGTTTGCAGTTCTAAATAGTCTTCAGGCGCATGACGTTAATCACGCACTTTCGAGATCTGTTCCTTTTG
>JAJFHW010000146.1 GCA_021775385.1 Hyphomicrobiales bacterium
TGAAAGGCTGGTCACTTTCAAGGTGACACTTTTAAAGTCAATCCATATAGCTGAAGAGGGAAAATTTCAAAAGCGAAAAATAAAAAGAGACCAGAAAGAACAATCTTACCGGTCTCTATTAATAGAATTAATAATCATCAATTCTAAGCAGCGTCAGCAGCAACGCGCATGCTTGTAATTTGATCCGGATCGTTCACAGGTTCACCGCGTTTAATATCATCAACATGTTCCATGCCAGAAATCACACGGCCCCAAGCTGTATATTGACCATCCAAAAAGCCTGCATCAGCAAAACAGATAAAGAATTGGCTATCTGCTGAATTCGGAGCTTGTGCCCGTGCCATAGAACAAACGCCGCGCAAATGAGGTGTATCGTTAAATTCAGCGGCAAGGTTTTGCCCAGAACCACCAGTGCCTGTACCAGTTGGATCACCCGTCTGGGCCATAAAGCCATCAATCACACGATGAAAAACAATGCCGTCATAAAACCCTTCACGAGCAAGCTCTTTAATACGAGCACAGTGGTTCGGCGCTACATCCGGCAATAGCTCAATGATCACTTCGCCATGTGTAATATTTAAAATCAGTGTATTTTCCGGGTCTTTAATCTCGGTCATTAGTCTTCCTTTAAAACAATTCATTCCGTATCAAACGGGATAAATCAACATTTATGATATTTTTTATGATTATTCAATTCGAGGTAACATTTTTTTCCGTGGTGCATTTTCAAAACCAGGAACAAAATTCCTTAAACTAATAGTAGGCGAGTCCTTACTGTCAGCAATGACTTCCATTTTAACAATTTTATCCGGGTTATCAACTGTGCCACTTTGACCGCGTCCGCGTTTAATCTTGTCAATAAATTCCATACCATGAACAACTTTGCCCCAAACAGTATATTGACCATTAAGGAAGTGTGCAGCTTGAAAAGTGATGAAAAACTGGCTGTTCGCCGAATGTGGGTTCTGTGTACGAGCAGCGCCAATAACACCGCGATTATAGAGCACATCATTAAATTCAGCACGCAAATCAGGATAATCCGAACCACCAGTGCCTGTTCCTGTCGGGTCACCCGTTTGTGCCATAAATCCATGGAGAACACGATGGAAAACCAAACCATCATAAAATCCTTCGCGCACAAGCTTTCTAACACGTTCAACGTGTTTAGGAGCTTTTTTAGGATAAAGAACAATAACAGAACGACCATATTTAGTGTCTAAATAGAGAAAATTCTCAAGATCAACACCTTTGTTCACTGTCCCCTCCGCAGAGACCTGAGAAACGCCAATTATCAATAACAGGGCAGAAATAATAAATGATCTAATCATCAAATTACCTAACTTTTTATACTCAAAATTTTGTTCAATCAGCTATGAGTTCAATCAGCTATGAGTTCAATCAATAGAACTCTCAGCTATCTGAACTCCAGTTTTTTTTCTTTTCCAAAAACTCAGCAACGTGAGGCGGCACAAAACTAGTAATGTCACCACCAAACACCTCGATTTGCCTAACAAGCTTGGCAGCGATATGGCGAACCTCACCAGTACTTGGCAAAAGAAGTGTTTCTAATCCCTCAGTCATGGCTCTATTCATACCAGCCATCTGCATTTCATAAACATAATCAGCAGAATCGCGTACCCCCCGAACAATAACCTTCGCTCCATAAGCGCTCGCTGCTTCAACCATAAGCCCCGAAAATTGAATAACTTTAATAGATTTACATGATGTCTTTCGCAAATCAACAGCCAAGGTCTCAATGAGTTCAACCCGCTCTTCACCTGTTAAATATGGGGTTTTACCATGATGAACACCAACCCCAATAATCAACTCATCAATAAAATTAAGCGAACGCTCAATAATATCAAGATGACCATTCGTTATTGGGTCAAAGCTACCTGGATAAAATCCTGTCAAACTCATAAACTTAGATCCTTAACTCTCAGAAGAGCTATCTTCAGCCCCCCCCTCAGGAGAGGCATCATTTGGAGAACCATCATCAGGAGAGGCATCGTCAGAAGAGCCATCCTCAGTGCCATCTTCTCCCTCACTCTCAACTTCAGAGATATGTTCAACAGAAACAACCTTCTCATCAGCAGCAGTTTTGAAAACGGTAACACCCTGAGTATTCCTACCAGCAACCCGAACACCATTTACAGGACACCGTATAAGTTGGCCACCATTGGTCACCAACATAATTTCATCACCATCTTCAACTGGGAAAGAACCCGAAAGATCACCATTCCGGTCATTCACAATCATAGCAATAATACCCTTACCACCACGACCTGAAACCCTATATTCATAAGCTGAAGATCGCTTGCCAAAGCCGTTTTCACTTAATGTAAGAACAAACTGTTCTCCGGCACCTAGCTCAGCATAGCGCTCAACAGATAATTCAACAGCAGCTGCTTCATCCTCTTCGATTTCTGGTACATCAACGTCACCACTTTCACCATTTGCAGCTCTGCGCATTTGTGCGGCACGTTTCAAGTAAGATCGTTTTTCGTCTGCAGTGGCATCAATATGATGCAAGATAGCCATCGAAATGAGTTTGTCATCAGTCGCTAAACGAATACCACGAACACCAGTTGAGTTTCGTCCAGCAAACACCCGAACATCAGTCACAGGGAAGCGAATAGCCTGCCCCTTCTCACTAGTGAGTAATACGTCATGCTTTTCAGTACAAATATCAACCCCAAGGATCTTATCGCCTTCATCAAGCTTCATGGCGATTTTACCATTTTGCCTAATCTCAACAAAATCAGAAAGAAGGTTTCGGCGTACACCGCCAGAGCTGGTCGCAAACATCACATGCAATTGCTCCCAGGTACTTTCATCCTCTGGCAATGGCATAATCGTTGTAATGGTTTCATCTTGATCTAGTGGCAGCAAATTAATCAAAGCTTTACCGCGTGCTTGTGGCGCTGAAAGTGGTAACTTCCAGACTTTCATTTTATAAGCCATACCGCGTGACGAGAAGAAGAGGATCGGCGTATGCGTGTTAGCCACAAAGATTTTAGTCACAAAATCTTCATCACGTGTCGACATACCAGAACGCCCCTTACCACCCCGGCGCTGAGCACGATAAGTCGATAATGGCACGCGTTTAATGTAACCTTTGTGAGATACAGTCACGACCATATCTTCTTTAGCAATCAGGTCTTCATCATCAACATCGCCAACATAATCTAAGATTTCAGTTCGGCGGTCATTGCCAAATTCATCACTAATTTCAGTGAGTTCACCTTTAACAATTTCAATAATCCGAACACGAGAACCAAGAATATCAAGATAGTCTTTAATGATCGCACCAAGCTTATGCAATTCGTCTGAGAGTTCATCCCTGCCAAGAGCAGTCAACCGTTGCAAACGCAGCTCAAGAATAGCTCTAGCTTGAGCTTCAGAGAGTTTATACGTCCCTTCAGAAGAAACGACATGACGCGGGTCAGCAATCAATTCAACAAGCGGCGCGATGTCTTTCGCCGGCCAATCCCGTTCCATCAATTGCTCACGAGCAGTCGCTGGATTAGGTGCGGTACGAATAAGAGCAATCACTTCATCAATATTAGCAACAGCAATCGCCAAACCAACCAAAACATGCGCCCGGTCTCGGGTTTTATTGAGTAAGAACTTCGTACGTTTATAAACAACTTCCTGGCGGAAATCCGTAAACGCTTTAATAAAATCAAGAAGGTTTAAAAGCTCAGGTTTGCCACCATTAAGCGCCACCAAGTTACAGCCAAAACTGTTCTGAAGGGGTGAAAAACGATAAAGCTGGTTAAGGACCACGTCAGCAACAGCATCACGCTTAAGCTCGACCACAACGCGCATGCCTTGCCTGTCAGATTCATCCCGAATATCAGAAATGCCTTCAACCCGTTTTTCACGAACAAGCTCAGCAATTTTTTCAACCATCGAGGCCTTATTGACCTGATAAGGTATCTCAGTGATAACAAGGGCAAACCGGTCTTTGCGAATTTCCTCAGTCGAAACCTTGCCCCGTATCACAACAGAGCCCTTACCATTTTGGTAAGCAGAACGAATACCCGCACGACCTAAAATCATACCACCAGTTGGAAAATCAGGCCCTGGAATAATTTCATTTAAGCGTTCAACATCAATTTCCGGATCATCCAGATGCGCCATACACCCATTAATCACTTCACGTAAATTATGAGGAGGAATGTTCGTTGCCATACCAACGGCAATACCGCCAGCACCATTCACCAGTAGGTTTGGAAATTTCGCGGGAAGAACCTGCGGTTCACTCTCAGACGCATCATAGTTGTCTTGAAACTCGACAGTTTCTTTATCAATGTCATCAAGAAGGTTTTGAGCAACTTTCTGTAAACGACATTCTGTATAACGCATCGCCGCTGCCCGGTCACCGTCAACAGAACCAAAGTTACCCTGGCCATCAATTAACGGAAGTCGCAGAGAAAAATCCTGCGCCATACGAACAAGAGCATCATAAATCGCACTATCACCATGTGGGTGATATTTACCCATCACTTCACCGACAACACGTGCTGATTTGCGATATGGTTTATTAAATTCAAAACCATTTTCATGCATCGAATATAAAATTCGGCGGTGAACAGGCTTCAGACCATCACGAACATCAGGAAGTGCTCGCGAAACGATCACACTCATCGCATAGTCAAGATACGACCGACGCATCTCTTCCGTGATTAGAATGGGGCGAATATCTGGTGACGATCCATCTGGGCCGTCTTGTTTCTCATTATCGCTCAATTGATGGTCCTATTTCATATGTTTAGTAACGTTGTATATTTATAAAGCCCTGTTTAAGTGAAGCCTTTTAAAAGAAATCAAAACAGGCAAAGAAACTTGCTACACAAAACTTAAAAGTGCCAAAATTCATAGCCTTTTGCCCCTGTATATACAAAGGACAAAATTGAACTATATCTCCTGCATTTAAAGCAAATTCCAACTTTTTAGGTATAGCCCATCCCTCTAAGCCATACCAGTTTTAAAAGGCTATTTTCCATCATTCTTTGGGGATATTTCCAATAATTTCACACCCTTGACGCCTAGATGCTTTACTTCCACACATGAAAGCATGCTAATAAGAGAAATTTCGATAAATTGAGGGTATAAAAATGGCTGGACATGGCTCAAAAAAGGTAATTTACGCGGCACTTGCGGGAAATGGCCTAATCGCTATAACAAAATTTATTGGTGCCTCAATCACAGGTTCCTCAGCCATGTTGTCTGAAGCCATTCACTCCGTGGTAGATACAGGTAATCAAGGCCTTTTATTATACGGCATCAAGAAATCTCAAAAACCTAAAGATGAACGCCATCCATTCGGATATGGCATGGAAATCTACTTTTGGGCCTTTGTTGTCGCGATTGTCATCTTTGCTGTGGGCTCAGGCGTTTCCATATATGAAGGCATTCACAAACTTAGCCACCCTGAAGACATTACATCCCCTTATATTAACTACATCATATTATCACTTGCCATGATTTTTGAGGGTGTCGCTTGGTACATCGCCTATAAAGAATTCAACAAGCTCAGAGGCAAAGCCAGCTTCATAGACGCTGTACGTCACTCAAAAGACCCAACAATTTTCACCGTCTTATTTGAAGATTCAGCCGCAATGCTTGGTCTAATCGTTGCATTCGTGGGCATTTTAGCAAGCTCTAGCTTCGGTGTGGAATGGGCTGATGGCGCCGCGTCTGTATTGATTGGCGTTATCCTCGCCGGCACAGCAATTCTTCTAGCCTATGAAACCAAAGGGCTTTTAATCGGCGAAGCAGCAAGCCCGGCGATTACCGCAGATATCAAAACAATCATAGATAAAAGACAGTCTATCCTTCATGTAAACGAACTTAGGTCTATGCATATGGGGCCAAATGACATCATCCTTGCCATCTCTATCGACTTCAAAGATGATATGACCGCTGTCGAAGTAGAAAGTCAGATTTCTCAACTAGAAAAAGAAATCAAATCAAAATACCCTGAAATGAAACACCTCTTCATTGAAGTCCAAAAAAAGGACGACCATGATGCTGATGAAAACACCAATCATGTAACAACCTGATAATTATATACTCTTTTTACTGATGAAGTTTTTTGATTAGAGACTTGTAAAAATAAAGTTTAAACATAGGTAGAATACGTTATCCATGTCACGCACATCAGCTGTATCAAATCAGATCCATAAGAAAGAGCTTCCCAATGGAATATACCACCCTCGGTAAAACCAACATTAAAATAAGCCGCATCTGTCTTGGAACCATGACATGGGGCACTCAAAACACTGAAAGCGAAGGTCATGCGCAAATGGATTTCGCATTAGATCAGGGTGTCAATTTCTGGGATACAGCTGAGATGTACGCTGTCCCCCCAACAGCCGAAAGCTACGGTTCTACAGAAACCATCATCGGCACTTGGATCAAAGCTAACACTAGCCGTCGTGAGAAAATCGTGCTCGCAACCAAAATATCACCAGAGATGCCATATATCCGGGGCGGCGGTCAGGACATTGATAAAAAAAACATTCTCCAAGCTGTTGAAGACAGCTTATCTCGTCTTCAAACAGATTATATAGATCTATATCAGCTCCATTGGCCATCAAACCGCCCAACCTATCATTTTGATAATGCCTGGACCTTTACTCCAAAGGACACAGATAAAGAAGCCATTCTTGCAAACCAACTCGAAATACTTGAAACCCTGGATCAATTGGTCAAAGACGGAAAACTACGCTCTTATGGTCTATCCGACGATAGTGCATGGGGTATCACACAATACGCAGTGCTTGCAGAAAAGCACAAACTTAAACCGATGGTCTCCATTCAAAATGAATACAGCCTCCTTCGTCGCCGCGATGAAACAGATGTCGCCGAAGCATGTATGCTCGAAAATGTCAGCTACTTACCCTGGTCACCGCTTGCAATGGGTGTCTTGTCAGGAAAATATCTGAACAACCAAAAACCAGGCGGAACCCGTTTTTATCATTCAGAAGGCTCAGCTATGCGCTATGGCTACCGCCTGACTGAAGCCGCTGAAAAAGCAACACAAAGCTATGTCGCCATTGCCAAAAAACACAACCTAGACCCCTCACAAATGGCGATTAGCTTCACATTAGCCCAACCCTTTGTTGCCTCCACCATCATCGGCGCAACATCGGTTGATCAGTTAAAAATAGATATTGGCGCTATCGATGTAAAATTATCAGATGAAGTTTTAAAAGAAATAGAAACAGTCTACCGCCAATACCCCATCCCGTTTTAAGGTTGTCGAGGTTATTTTTCTGCGCTTCAAATGCCCTTTAGGCATCCACTAGAGCAACCGAAGGAAAACTAAACACTCTAGAACCTTGAGTTAAATATACGAAGAAGGTGTGACGCCACTTCGGCGTCAGAACATGACGCCAGGGGCGTCCGGCGCAAGCGCCGCACCTCGGAGGGCTTGCCGCTTCAGCGGCAAAATAGCCCGTGAGAGAAAGAAAGACACATACAAATCATGCCTCAAGCAGATATAAAATATAGCAATGACTTAAACCTTGATTGCACCGCTATACTCGCCTCTATCGAGGAGGTCATAAAACAACACGACCAAACATCTGGAGCATGCAAAGGCAGAGCCTACAAAGCTGATCACTTCCATCACACTCACATCTTTATCCAATTAGCCATGCTCCCAAAACCCCACCGAAATGCAGAATTTACCAAAGCCCTGATAAGTGATTTAGAAAAAATGGTGAAACAACACCTCACCCAGTCTTGTCATTTCTCATTAAATTTGGATTACACCGGAGACGGCTACATAACAAACTTCCATGAAGCTTAAACTGCGCTCTCTCCTAACTCAGATCACTAAAATTTTTTAACAACCATTATCATGCCTGCAACAAGCCGCATGCTTAAAAAATTTGTCAATTTTTCTCACACAATAGTTACTTTCATTTTTAAAGCCACTTAATTATGGTTTCCCCATACGGAACCCATTTAAAAAAAACACACAATGTAAACCGGCTTAAAAAGAAGAGATAACAAACCACAATTAAGCTGGTGAACTAAATTCAAATAATAGGAGAACTATATGTCTGAACCAATTTACTGGCTCATATTAACCGCCACTTTTACAGCACTACAACCATTTCCATATATGATAGAAAGAATATTACGTATCGGTATGTTACCTGCCATGGGTTATTCAAAAGTCTCTGGACATGGTGATTCAAACCAACCAAACGAACAAATAGCCACGTGGGCCAAGAGAGCATATCGCGCTCATTATAATAGCATTGAATATCTAGCTGTTTTTGGCATTCTGGTAATTTCCGCCCATCTACTAAACAACGACAACCCAATCATAGCAACTGCAGCTCTGGTATATTTCACCTCACGGATAGCCCACTACATTGTCTACATCTTAGGAATTCCAATACTAAGAACACTCGTATTTGTCGTGTCCCTGACAGCACTTCTAACCATCACTTTCGCTTTAATTGTAGGCATATGATTTTTAATAAAATCTTATAATGTAAAAAATCTAGAAGGCAGAGCTTTACACTCAGCCTTCTAACTCTTCACGCATCATCTCAAGCTCAAGCCATCTTTCTTCAGCCGCTTCATGTTCAACAGTGAGAGCGGCAATCCCCTCCATAGCTTCATTAAATCGCTTCGGATTTTTGGTGAACAAATCCGGGTCTTCAAGCGCTTTATTATGAACAGCTATTTTTGTTTGAATATCCTCTATTTGTTTGGGTAAGGTCTCTAAAGCATATTTATCTTTATAAGAAAGTTTAGCCGTCTTATTCGTCGTTTTTTGTTGTAAGTTCTCTGCCGTAGACGCACCTTCTGAAAGTTTCCCTTTAGAGGTTTTTCCATCTCCCTGAATTGAGCGACGTTTCATCTCATCTTTGCGTTGAGCCATCATAGTGCTATAGCCACCAGCATACTCAACCCAATTTCCCTCACCTTCATAAACCAAAACAGCATCAACGATCCGGTCAATAAAATCCCGGTCATGGCTAACAAGCAAAACAGTGCCATCATAATCGGTTATAAGCTCTTGCAATAAATCAAGCGTCTCAAGGTCAAGATCATTCGTCGGTTCATCTAAGACCATCAAGTTAGAAGGCAATGATAAAGCTCGCGCTAACATCACTCGTGCACGCTCGCCTCCAGAAAGAACGTCTAACGGTGTGCGCGCTTGACCTGGGTCAAAAAGAAAATCCTTCATATAACCAATGACATGTTTCGGTTTACCAGCAACTTCCACCATATCGCCGCCGCCATTGGTCAAGGCATCTGCCAATGTCCAGTTAGGGTTCAAGCTCTCTCGGCTCTGATCAAGGGTAACCATATCGATATTTGTGCCAATTTTAATCTCACCATCATCAGGCTCTAACTGACCCGTGAGCATCTTAATAATGGTCGATTTACCCGCCCCGTTTGGTCCAACAATCCCAAGCCGATCCCCTCGAAGCAAACGCACACTCAACTCATTGACAATCTGCACAACTCCAAATGATTTGGAAATATTTTTAGCCTCAACAACAATCTTACCAGAAACACGCCCCTCGCCGGTTTCCATTTTAACGGCACCTTTTGGCCCTCGGTGATCTTTGCGTTTTTGGCGAAGCGAATGCAAATCTCCAAGTCGTTTTTGATTGCGTTTGCGCCGCGCAGTCACGCCATAACGGAGCCAATGTTCTTCAGCAACAATTTTACGGTCAAGCTTGTGCGCTTCTATTTCTTCTTGTTCAAAAACCTCATCCCGCCAGGTTTCAAATTTCCCAAAGCCCTGCTTCATTAACCGAGAGGTACCTCTGTCAATCCACAAAACAGATTTAGAAACCATTTCTAAAAACTTCCGGTCGTGACTAATAACAACCAACGCAGATTTTAGCGAGCGCAACTCTTTCTCTAACCATTCAATAGCTGGTAAATCCAAATGGTTGGTCGGCTCATCAAGCA
>JAJFHW010000147.1 GCA_021775385.1 Hyphomicrobiales bacterium
TTTTAAAAACTCTTTGGTTATTGGTAGAACCGGGTCTCTATCAGCGATAACTAGTCCAACGCTTTGATATAACTCAGGTTCTTCGAGGTGAACATATGTTAGCTCGTCAAGCATACCGTATGATGAGAGGTATAGGAGTGGGAGAATTGACGCGTATTTGCCCGTGGCTATATGTCCCATAATCACCGCGAATGAATTGGTTTCGACTTTGATTGTGGGGTCCACACTTATTGTGTCGAACACACCATTAATAATGCGCCTGTTTTGCATATCTTTTGTTAATAGGCAAAGAGGGTATTTTGCGGCTTCTGACCATGAAATGTCTGTTAAATTGTCTCCAACCATTTGTTTGGAGGCAACGAACATGTAACTTTCATTGTAAAGATGAATGCCTTGTACGCCACTTAAGGGTTCGCATTCCAGGTAGGTGATTGCAGCGTGAAGGCTAAAATCATCAAGCCCGCGTTGAATATCATCACTTGTTAGAGAAATTATTTTTGGTTGGACAAGAGGGTGTTTTTCACAGAACCGACTGATCAATACTGAAACGTAGGGGAGTGCTGTTGGCACAACGCCAATTGTAAAATCACCGGAAAGAACATTTCTGGCTGTGTCAATATCTTGAATTAGTCCGTCGCAATTTGCGATGACACGTCGTGCCCAGGTTAGAACGATTTTACCTTCGTGGGTAAAGCCGCCAAATCTATGGCCACGTTCAACGATCGGAACGCCGAGCTCATCTTCTAATTTTCTGATGCGCGTTGAGAATGCTGGTTGAGAAATATTACAAGCGTCTGCTGCTCGCGCAAAATGTTCGTGTTTTGATAGAGCTATGATTAAACGTAAATCTTTGACATCCATACGACAATAGACCTCCCTCTATTGTTTGGTGTTTTTGATCTGCCCTTATTATTTTTATTGTATCATAAGATTAGCAGATTGTATTTGATAATGAATGCAAATAATCACGTTCATTATCATTACTTATTATTATTATTAACTTTTTATAGATTTTGCATGATGAGCGATATGATCTTCCATGAATGTTGCTATGAAAAAGTAACTATGATCATAACCTGGTTGCATGCGTAGATTGATGGGGTGGTTGTTGTCACTAGCAGCTTTTGATAACAGCTCAGGTTTTAATTGTTCTGTTAAAAATGGATCTGCATCGCCTTGGTCAATTAATAAGGGCAAGCGCTCTGTTGCGACTGAAATCATATGACAAGTGTCATGTTTTTTCCAGGTTTCTTGATTGCTACCTAAGTAACCGCCTAATGCTTTTTGGCCCCAAGGACAATTAATAGGTGATGAAATTGGAGAAAATGCAGAAACTGATTTGTACATTCCTGGGTTATTTAATGCGATGGTAAGTGCGCCGTGCCCACCCATTGAATGGCCGAAAATGCCAGCTCGTTCTGGATCAACGTTAAAGTTCTCATTTACTAATGCTGGCAGTTCTTTCGTTATGTAATCATACATATGATAATGTGATGCAAACGGTGCTTCAGTTGCATTCACATAAAAACCGGCGGCTAGTCCAAAGTCATAAGCTGCTTCTGGATCATCGGCAACACCCTCACCACGTGGGCTCGTATCTGGCGCAACGATGGCTATCCCATGTTTACTGGCGTAGGCTTGAGCTCCTGCTTTGGTTACAAAATTTTCATCTGTGCAGGTGAGACCAGAGAGCCAATATACGAGTGGGACTTTATTTGTTTCAGCTTCTTTTGGTAAATAGATGCTGAAGGTCATGGTGCAGTTACATGATGATGATTTGTGCTCAAAACGTTTTTGTTGTCCGTCGTAAGATTTGACGCTTGAGAGTTCAGTTAATGACATTTTTCTTGATCCATTTTCTTGCGATAGGATTTTTTATCTATCTTAAAATTTATGAATTTTTGCTTTGAACTTTGAATTGGCACCTAGATTTAAAAAATGTTTGGAGGCCATTCAAACAGGAGGAGCAAAGCCCCTCCCATTTGTGTTTATGAGTTAAGGTTTGTTCGTATTAATACTGAACAACGCCTCTTATGCTTTCACCACGGTGCATTAGGTCGAAGCCTTTGTTGATGTCTTCAAGAGGCATTTTGTGAGTGATCATTGGATCAATTTCAATTTTTCCTTCCATGTACCAGTCAACGATTTTAGGCACATCTGTGCGGCCACGAGCGCCACCAAAGGCTGTTCCTCGCCAATTTCTGCCTGTAACAAGTTGGAATGGACGGGTTGAAATTTCAGCACCAGCTGGAGCCACGCCGATGATGATGCTCTCGCCCCAGCCTTTGTGACAGGCTTCAAGGGCCGTGCGCATAACATTAACATTACCTGTTGCGTCAAATGTGTAATCTGCGCCGCCGCCATCTAGGCCGCCTCTGTTGGTCATGTTAACGAGATGGGCAACTAGATCACCTTCAACTTCAGTTGGGTTGACAAAATCAGTCATACCGAAGCGTTCTGCCATAGATTTTTTAGAGTCATTGATATCAACGCCAATGATCCTGTCTGCACCAGCTAAGCGACAGCCTTGAACAACATTAAGACCGATACCACCTAGACCGAATACAATACAGCTTGAACCGATTTCTACATCAGCAGTGTAGATTGCAGCTCCAACACCTGTTGTTACACCGCAACCGATGTAGCAAACACTATCGAATGGAGCATCTTGGCGAATTTTTGCAAGTGAGATTTCTGGAAGAACTGTATATTCTGAGAAAGTTGAACAGCCCATATAGTGATAGATGGGTTCTCCGCCGATTGAAAAACGAGATGTTCCATCTGGCATGACACCCTGGCCTTGAGTAGAGCGAACTCTTTGGCAAAGGTTAGTTTTTGGGTTTAGGCAATATTCACAAGTGCGGCACTCGGCTGTATAGAGAGGGATGACATGATCACCCTTTTTAAGACTTGTTACACCTGGTCCCGTATCAACGACAATGCCAGCACCCTCGTGACCTAGAATAGAAGGGAAAATCCCTTCAGGGTCATCGCCAGACAAAGTGAATGCATCTGTGTGGCATAGGCCAGTTGCTTTGATTTGGACTAGGACCTCGCCTGCTTTTGGTCCTTCCAAATTAACGGTTGTGACTTCTAGCGGTGCTCCAGCTTTTGTTGCGATTGCAGCTCTGACTTCCATGTTTGCTTGTTCCCCTGAACTGTAAGTGTGTGTAATTGGACCAGTTGGTATTACCTCTGGCCTATTCATTTTATGAAATTGTAAACTAAGATTTGAATCTCTTATCCTTCTCTCAGTTTACGTGCTAATATTTTGCTATCAAGAATAAAGTGATCAAAAATTGGTTCATTTGACTAATAAGCTGATAGCTTGAGGTTATCAATCAAGCGTCGGATTATAATGTATTCGAATGGATATTTGAGATATGATCTTTAGAGAATGTTCTTATTTTCTGAAATTTCATAAAACCGGGAGATACTTTATATATGTCTTTTCTCTTGCCGCGTCCTATAAAGCAGTATTCTTTAAATAGGTTTTTCGCTTCATTAATTCTCATTGTTTTTTCATTTAGTCTTTTGTTTAGTATGCAGACCCTATTTTCTAGTGGGGCAGTTGCTGTTGAACAAAAAGATGGTAAATCAGATAATAAAAAATATGGGTATAATGAAGTCGAGACATTGGTCTTTGATTTTCCTCACATGGATAATGTGAGTTTTGGTCAAACTGTAAAATATAATTTTGAACGTACCGGTGTGTTTGGTGATAATTTTAAAGATACGATTGAGCTAGTGGTTTCTAAGGGAGAAGGGAAGAATAATAAATCCGTTGGGTTTAATTTCTTCTCAGGTAAGAATAATAGACCGTACCCTCCGTTTGGATTTGTTAAATCTAATCCTTTGCTTACTCTTTATTTCAATAAAGATGCTTGGGATCTCTCTCGTAAAATTAAAGCTAAGGGAACTGCGAACTTTTTAAGAAACCGTATTGTTAGTGGTATAAGTGCGGTAAAAACTATTGGTAAGACTGTTTGTAAATATAATGGTGTGGACTATCCAGGACAGGTTATCTCATTTGAACCTTACAAAGGAAATGAGAGCAGTCATCATTTGGTTCATTATGCTTTGATTAAATATGAACTCACACTTTCAAAAGATATTCCTGGGGGCTTGTGTAAGATCAAGTCTGTTGTTCCTCAACATGTTGGTGGTGTACCGGACCATATTCGTAAAAAAATAAAGAAGGCAGGAATGGTTCAGTTAGCTAAAGAGACAGAGCTTGTGACATCGCTCAAAGATGTAAAGAAGCCTTTATTAATTGAAGTTTTAACTTTTGATAGCGTTCGCCAAACGGGCGTTGCAAAGTCTGACTAGTTGCTACTAGATGCAAATCTGAGAGGTGGTTAATTTCAATTTTCTCGGATTTTCTTATGCTTTTAAATTGTTTCATTTTCTTAAATGCTTCAGTGTTTTTTTGAGGGGAATTTTTAGATTTATGAGTTTTATGAAAAAGATGATACATTATGTTGTGCTTGCTACATTTGTGATGTTTAGCACTTTATCTAATACGGCTTTGCAAGCCGCTGAAAACAACCCTTATCCAACAGTCGTAATTGCCGATTATGTGTTTGGGTGTATGGGTTCCAATGGACAAACAAGACAAGCACTTGAACAATGTTCTTGCAGTATAGATGTTATCGCATCAATCATTGCGTATGGTGATTATGAGAAGGCTGAAACTGTTTTGAGTTTGCGGAGGCTCTCTGGTGAAAAGGCTGCGTTTTATAAAAACGCAGAGCAATACAAATCGGCTGTTGATGAGCTTAGGCGCGCGCAGGCAGAAGCAGAAGTTAGGTGTTTTTAAGCAGCGTGCTCACTTTTTAAACCATTGATTTTCAATGATAATATGGCTCCGTTTTTTGCGGAGCTATTTTTTTGTTTTGAAATTTTTTGTTTATGCTGTTTGTTTTTTAGCTATTGTTATTTCTAATTTACGTCTTAAATTTTGAAATAATGATTTAACTCTAAAATGATTTTGTTCGCTTTGTGTGGTTAATATTGAATTGATTATTTGTTGCCGTTATTTCCTCATTCAAATTTAAGAATTCTCTGAGGGTTGCAGACTTTTCTGAAGGGCGTAAGCTAAGTTTTGTAATTGGGAGGAAATTATTACATGAGGTGTTTTAAGTACCCTTAATTTTTTTCAAGATAATAATATAAAACTTAAACTTGGAAGAATGAAAGATATCTAGCATCTATCTTGTTTTTTGTTTCCTCAAAATTATGAATAAAACTGTGTTCGAAAAGTTGAACCTGAAACATTTTCAGGGAAAAACTAAAATTAATAGGGAAGGGACGCATATGAGGAAATTATTGCTCTCAGCAATAGCGGTTGCCATGACCATTTCGGCTGCACCAGTGGCGCAGGCGAATGACAAACTTATGGCACTCTCAAATGACGCGAACAATTGGGCGATGCCAACTGGCGACTATGCCAATACGCGTTATTCTAAACTTAGCGATATCACTGCAGCAAATGTTGGGTCATTAAAAGTAGCCTGGACATTTTCTACTGGTGTTCTTCGCGGTCACGAAGGTAATCCATTGGTTATTGGCGATATGATGTATGTTCATACACCATTTCCAAACAATGTTTATGGCTTAAACCTGAATGATGGTAAAATTGTTTGGCGCTATGAGCCGAAACAGGATCCTGCTGTTATTCCAATTATGTGCTGTGACACGGTTAACCGTGGCGTTGCATATGGTGATGGTAAAATCATTCTTCACCAAGCTGATACAAACGTTGTTGCACTAGATGCAAAAACAGGTAAGCAAATTTGGAAAACCACTAATGGTAATCCAAAAATTGGTGAATCTGGTACATCAGCACCAATGATTGTAAAAGATAAGGTTCTTGTTGGTATTTCTGGTGGTGAATTTGGTGTTCGCTGTCACGTTACTGCTTATGACCTTAAAACCGGTGCGCAATCTTGGCGTGCTTATTCTATGGGACCAGATAGCGATATCTTGGTTGACCCTGCAAAAACAACACACATGGGTAAACCTGTTGGTAAAGACAGTGGTACTAACACCTGGAAAGGTGACCAATGGAAAATTGGTGGTGGTTGTACATGGGGTTGGTTGTCATATGATCCAGAAACAAACCTAGTTTATTATGGTACTGGTAACCCATCTACATGGAACCCTAAGCAACGTCCTGGTGATAATCGTTGGTCGATGACTATCATGGCTCGTGATGCTGACACTGGTATGGCTAAATGGTTCTACCAAATGACTCCACACGATGAGTGGGATTATGATGGCATCAATGAAATGATCCTAGTTAACCAAAAAGTTAAAGGCAAAATGCGCAAGGTTCTTGTTCACTTTGACCGTAACGGTTTTGGTTACACAATGGATCGTGTAACTGGTGAACTTCTTGTCGCTGAAAAGTATGACCCTGCTGTTAACTGGGCTACTCACGTCGACATGAAGACTGGCCGTCCTCAAGTTGTATCTAAATATTCAACTGAGCAAAACGGCCCAGATGTTAACTCTAAAAACATCTGTCCAGCAGCGTTAGGTTCAAAAGACCAGCAGCCTGCTGCATTCTCACCTAAGACTGGATTGTTCTATGTTCCTACAAACCACGTTTGCATGGACTACGAACCTTTCCGTGTAACATATACACCGGGCCAGCCATATGTTGGTGCAACTCTTTCAATGTACCCACCTAAAGGTGAAAGCCACACAGGTAACTTCATTGCTTGGGATGCAACCAAAGGTAAAATCGTTTGGTCTAACAAAGAACAATTCTCTGTTTGGTCAGGTGCACTTGCTACAGCTGGTGGTGTTGTATTCTACGGTACTCTTGAAGGGTATCTAAAAGCTGTTGATGCTAAAACAGGTAAAGAACTTTATAAGTTCCGCACACCTTCAGGCATCATTGGTAACGTGATGACATATACACATGGTGGTAAACAGTATATTGCTATCTTGTCAGGTGTTGGTGGTTGGGCCGGTATTGGTCTTGCAGCTGGTCTGACAGATCCTACCGCTGGTCTTGGCGCTGTAGGTAACTATGCTGGATTATCTAACTACACACGTCTTGGTGGTTCATTAACGGTATTCTCCTTACCGTAAACCGCTGAGAGTATTGCTCCATATTCCAAGGTGTGACCCAGCAGCTAATCTTTTAAAGTTGCTGGGTCTTTTTTTCTAAAATTAATCATAATTAAAATGTATAATAAATGTAAATTTCATTGGGAGGATGAATTAGAAAATGATGAGAGTATTGTTTACTCGGGTGGGGCTCGTGTCATTATTGGTGATGTCATTGAGCAGTTTTGTTCAAGCTGGTTCAGTTGATGAGATTGTATCTCACTCCAATTCAAAAACGTCAAAAATATTCAAGGTTGCTGCTAATGATGTTCATCTTGCAGCTGCTGATGCGTCTTCGCTGCCTGATGGTAAGTATAAAGAAGATGGTAAGTATTTTGATAAAGAGGACGAGCCTACTTATAATAAGAATGATAAGGATCAGTGGGATTGGTTAACCTTTAACGGCAACCGCCGCTATCACGCTGAGTGTCATGTCTGTCATGGGCCGCTGGGGCTTGGAAGTAGTTTTGCGCCGGCACTTGCTGAAAGCATGAAGACCATGACATATGATCAGTTTAGAGAAACTGTGACCAATGGACGTAGCATTAAACAAACAGATGGTTCGTCGAATGTGATGCCAGCTTTTGGTACAAATAAAAATGTTATGTGTTTCGTTGATGACTTTTATGTTTACCTTAAAGCTAGAGCCGATGGTGCTATGGGGAAAGTGTTCCATAATAAACTGAAAAAAGAATCTAAGTCAAAAGAGATTCGTGAAGAAGAAGACGCATGTTTTGGAGATTAAGATATATGAAACAAGTTGTAATTGTATTGACTTTGTTGTTTGGTTTTTCAATCACAGCTTTTGCTCAGACATCTGATCTGGTGGATCGCACGAGCCTTCGGGTTTGTGCGGATCCGGCCAACAAGCCATTCTCTACAAAAAAGAAAGATGGGTTTGAAAACAAAATTGCAGAATTGATTGCAGGTGAGCTTGGTGTGCCAGTGAAATATACTTGGTTTCCTCAATCTGTTGGTTTTATCCGCCAGACATTAAACAAGAAAAAATGTGATATTATTATTGGATATGTGTCCGCTCATGAATTGGTTTTAAATAGTAATCCTTATTATAAAACAAGTTATGTTCTTGTTCACCGTAAAGGAGAATTTGAAGGGTTTAAGAATCTGGACGATCCTCGTTTAAAGGGTAAGAAAATTGGTGTGATTGCTGGAACGCCACCAGTTACGATTTTAGCTATGAATGATTTGCTTGATAATATTAAATCTTTTCACCGTATGGTGGATAGGCGTTATTTTTCTCCTGCTGAACAAATGATTGATGAAATTGCTAAAGGCGATTTGGATGTAGGTCTTCTCTGGGGGCCGATTGGCGGTTATTTTGCGAAACATGCAAGCAAAGATTTAACTGTTGTTCCGTTGGTTAATGAGACCAAGGGTGGCCGAATGGCTTATAGAATAACCTTTGGCGTTAGGCAGGGTGAGAAAGTTTGGAAGCGACAACTCAACCGCATTATTCGGCGTAAGCAAGATGATATTAATAGGATTTTATCTAGTTATGGTATCCCTTTGATTGATGAAAGTGGCGCTTTGATCAAGGTTGGAGTGGACGCTCAATAATTTGAAGTGACCTCTTTTGGTTGTTTTAGATTTTTAAAATCGCACATTTAAAAGTCTCAGTTTTAAAGCCTTACTGTGAAATTTTCTAATTTTCCGATGAGGGTTTGGCTGTTTTTTAACTTAAATGATTGGTTTTCTACTTTGGCTGTTTGTATACGGTCTAACCTAAAACAGCGGACGTCTTCTCGCAAATGATCCCAAGCTAAAACATACCAAATGGGCCAACAGAGGAGTATGTAGTGGGGTTCTATCGAGCGCTGGGTTTTACTCCCTTTTACATCGATATAATTTATCTTTAGAATTTTCATTTCAAAAAAAGCTTCATAAACCGAGTTTGCTGATGATTTTGTCGTTGCTGTTGGTGGTTGTGATGGTTCTGGAATATTCTGGGATGCTATTTCACTTAGTAAAATTCTTTTTCGAACAGCTTGAACTTGTTTTCTCTGTTTTTCTGGGAATGAGGCTGCAATTTTGTGGCGGATAGATTTTAAATTGCTAAGGAATATAGGAGAGTGGAGTTTTTCCATGACTGCTAGACTAAGCAATAAATCGATGATTTCTTTGTAATTAAAATGAAGTCTGCCTAGGCCCCAATGTTTATGCAAGCTTACACCACCGCCGCGCCCCAGGCTTGTTTCAATTGGGTAGCCCTTCTCTTTTAGTAGATCTAGATCACGCATGATTGTGCGAGAGCTAACACTTAGCTTCTCGGCTAAATCAGATACTAGATTGTGATCGTTTGATTTCAAAAGACCCGATAATTCTTCGAGCCTTTGCAATCTTGTGGATGTTTTATTTTTGCCCATCAAAGATATATGACATATTTTGTCATGTTTTTAAATATGTTGATTTGTAGTGATCTAATTTGAATGGAAAGTACGTTAAGTGCATGGGGATTAAATTATTAAAAATGAACTATTTCGTTGTTGGGACAAACAACATGGAAGTTTCGGCTGAATTTTATGACTCGCTTTTCGAAGCTTCAGAAGTTACTCGAATTTCATCAACTGAAAGAATGATCTATTGGCAGTGTGACGATTTTACTTTTGCTATAGCTAGGCCCTTTAATGAGGAGCGGGCGAGTAATGGAAATGGAACAATGATTGGTTTTAGTGTTGGGTCTCGTGAAGAAGTTAAAAGGCTTCATAAAAAAGTTATTGAATTGGGTGGCAGCTGTGATGGTGAGCCAAATCAAAGGGGGCTTTATTATTCTGCTTATGTGAGAGATTTAGATAAAAATAAAATATGTTTTTATCAATAAGACGCTTAACAGTCGCAGGCTTCAGGTATACCTGACCACTACAATTTTATTTAATAAAATAAGGAATGAATAGCATGATTGGTTATATAACAATCGGGACGAATGATCTTGAAAAGTCGGCACATTTTTATGATGAGCTTTTTAAGGTTTTAGGGATAGGGCGTTTTATGGAATTTGACACCTATATTGCCTGGGGTAAGCAGGATGGCTCTGCTGGCTTTTCTATAACAAAACCGTTTGATGGCAAGCACGCAACTGTTGGTAATGGCGTTATGATTGGGCTTGGAGCAGCATCTACTGATGAGGTTGATAAGGTTTATGCTAAGGCCTTAGAACTTGGAGGTATTGATGAAGGTCCAGCCGGCTATCGCGGTGAAATGAAAGGATTTTATGCAGGCTATTTTAGAGACCTTGATGGCAATAAGCTAAATATCCATTATATTTCAATGGATGATTTAAAGGATCATGCATCTAAATGATTTAAGATTTCTGTTTGTATTATACGGTGGCTCAATGAGAACCTAATTATTTGTAGAATTTTTTCAATTGCTGAGATAGGGCAAATAATCTTTGTTCCAGGATAACTGGCGCTTCGCAAACAAACTCAAGGGATTTTTCGCGTTCTTCATGGATGCGAATATCCCATTCGAGTTGTTGTTCTAGTTTTGCAAATTGTTGATCTTCTTCTTTTGTTAGTGTGTCTGCTTCGTCTTTTTTTTCAAATTCAACAATTTTTCTTCTGTTAATAACGATGCGTTTGGACAAGTCTTTTTGGCGTGTTGAGAATTTTCCGATGCCGCCGATAATTTCATTCCGGACTTTGTTTGTCTCGAACAACAGGGCTAAGAAACTTTGCTCTAGTTGAAATTTTAAATTCACTGGATGTTTTTTTGCAAACTCTTCGATCAATTTTTCTGTTTCTTTTAATGTCACGCGCCGCGGTATGATTTGGCTGACAAGATTTTTGGCATCTTCATTTTCTTGCCAAGAAAGATCTGTCTCTTTCACGGGGCTGCCACGCCACATTTGCCCTGCAGAAAGTTTTACAACCTTTGCCTGAATGCAAGGCCAGTTTTTATCATTTGAATAAGCCTGAGCTTCTTTGCTTAATATCATTGTATTCAATAGGGGAAGCGCAATTGTTAGGCCACAGAGTGAGCGCATAAATCTATTTTTTAAAAGAGAGTGATTGTTCTTTTTCATATTGTGATTGTTCCGTATTGAAAATAACTCAGGCTAATTAATTTGATTTATCTTTTTATGTCATTGGTCACACTTCAAAAAATGAAGTATGACCAACTAGGAGATACTCTGTTTAATCTTTAATTTTTCTAGTCTTTTGCTATAGCAACACCCCAAGGATAGCGTCCTACTGGAATTGATTTGATGACTTTTAAATTTTTCACATCAATCACTGAGACGTCGTTGCTAATGCCGTTTGTGGTGTAGAGAAACTTGTCATCTGGAGTGAAGCCTAAGTTCCACACTCTTTGCCCAACTAATAAGTATTTAATAACTTTGTATGTTTTGGTGTCAATTACGGCCACCCGATTTGATGGGCCAAGGGCGACGAAGGCTTTTGAGCCATCTTTGAGTAATCTTATGCCAACAGGTTGGACTGTGTCTTGTGTAACGCCAGGGATTTCAAATGTAATTTTTTTAATGATTTCTCTGGTTTTATTGTCAATGACATTTACAGTGCCACCAATTTCAGATGATGCCCAGACTTGTGAGCCGGAATGATTGTAAATAGCCACTCTTGGTCGCTGTTCAACCAAGACATTATGAGTGATTTCATGAGTTTTTGAATCAATGAAATGAACCATGTTGGTGGTCTCTGATGTATTGACGATGGTCTTTCCATCTGGGCTTATGCCCATGCCTTCTGGTTCAACACCTACGGGTACTTCGCTCAAAACTTTGTTTGTTTCAATATCGACAATGGTGACCATGTTGTCGTCTTCATTGGAAATGTAAAGCGGGTTGCCGCTCGGATGGAGAACGAATAGCTCAGGGTCTGGGCCGGAGGGAAGTGTGCGCACGATCTTTTTTGTTTTGCGATCAATCACCTCGACAGTGTCATCATCACTGGCACAAACGAGAATGTATTTTTCATCCTTTGATAAAATGATGCCGCGTGGACGTTGTCCGACTTTGATCGTACCTGTTACTTTTAATGTTTTGCTGTCGATGACGGTAATTGAATTGTCTTTTTCATTGCTGATGTAGACAGTGTAGGCATGTAACGGGGAGCTAGTGAGAGGAGAGATGGTTAAAATGGAAAGGGCTGTGGCTAAAAGTGTTTGTCTGATTTGGACTTTCATTACATCACTCCGAGTTGTTTGCATTCTCATGAAATTCTCAGGGGTAAGATGCTGATTTATCTCTGAAAATTTTATCTTTTTATATTAATTTATAATGCCTTCCTCTGTAATTCTTATCAAGTGTTCCTCTGATCTCTGAGGATGATGAGGTGATTGTCTATTGAGATGATATTGCATCAAAGCTCTCAAGATTTTATCATTTTTGTCATTTTTAAAATAGCCCAAAAAATGAATTTGATTTGACCTGTTTCTTTTTGGTTTTTTTCTTACGCTTTTTTGTAGATCTCCTTTTATATTTAGTTCTTCTTTTTTTGACTTTTCGTTTTGTGCGTTCAGTTTTGACGGGTGGTGGTGGTGTAAGGTCTGTAATAGCGTTGCCAATGAATTGGTTAGCTAGCCCTAAGTGTGCAAATTGAAGGCCGGGGCGAAAACGAGATGAGGCGATGCCTTGGTCATCTTTCAATAGTACACTACTCACAGCATAATCAGGAGGACTTAATTTTAATAGGTCCTCATTCTCTGCTACAGGTTGATCTGTCATTAGAGGGCTGAGAGAAAATGGGCGGTAGTTCAGCTCTTCTGGGTGTTCTTCATCAAATTCAGGTGAATAAGCAACGTTGTTTGTTTCGATGATTTCAGGTTTTTTTCTAGGAGTAAAACTCTGCCAACTGTCGGGCATGTTGGTATCAATTGAAGCGAGTTGAACAAGTTGGCGCTCTTCCTCCAATTTAGTCTGTAGTGGAGAGAGGCTAGCAATGGTTTGATTGCGCCACCAATCGGGGACACCTTTTTCGTTTTGTTCGCTTTTGGGCTGAGAATTTGAATTGTCAGGCTTGTATGCGGCGACCTGACTTTTTGGATCGATTGTTTCCCCTGGTTTTAAGGTAGGTCTTATTTTTGCGCGCTTTGGTTCTTCGACTGTGGATGGTCTTAATGACGCAATCTTTTGGTTGAGTTGGTTTCGATTTAATGAGGCTAATTTAGGTTCAACTTTGGCCGCGACTTTTGGTCTTGTTTTTTGAACGGGAGGTGCCTTTTTTACAAGAGGGTTTAGGGCGGCTATTGCTATGCCGTCTCTTCTTTGCCGGCGCGCAAGTTGGATGCGCCGCATTTTAGAGGTTTTTGCGGCAGCTCCATATTTTCTGGCATCTGCTTTGGTCAGCGGGCGGCCATCTCTTGGCACGTGACGACTGCGACCATTTGGAAAGAGAGCTGCAAGTTGAGGTCGAGAAATCCTTGGCCAGTGACGGACCCTTCCTACATCCATGTGGACAAATGGCAAACCGGATGTTGGGTAATAGCCGACACCACCTCTTTGTCTGATAAGGGCTGAGTCTCTTAATTCACGAACGGGGATATCGGGGAAGTGTACATCTGCGGCCATGCCTAGGATGTGGCGGCTTTTTCTGGCTTGCCCGCCGCCGCGTTTGCGTAACTTGTTGTTTGTTTTTAATGACCTATAACCGGAGATGAGGTGAATGGGTTTGCGTGAACCCAGCTGGTCGTGCATTTCCCACATTAAATCAATGAGGTCTTTATTCATGACGCGGCTTTCTTTACGGCGCCAATCCCCCATTATATGGTTTATACGTTTCATGGCTGAAGGGATGTATTTACCGTCCCTTTTATAAACCACTGTGAGGGTTTTCTTTGTATGGATGTTATAGATTGAGAGGGTTCTAGCCCCTTCTCCGCGCCCAAGGAGCTGGTCTCCGGTTAGACACATAAAGAGCACCAATGTCACGCAAAAGGTGCTAAAGGCCTTTTTGGGAGAGGGTATGTTAAGGCGTGATAAGAGCATTAAGAAGCCAAGACCATTTTGTTTTGAATAAAGAGAAATAACCAATAAAACTAACTCTTCTTCATTCCATTAAATTTAGGCATAAATACAACCATGTAGGTAATTAATAGTATGAATATTTTGTTTGGTTAGTTTATAGCTCTTCACCTACCAGTTTGTTAACAAAACGGGTAGGTTTTTCTCTCTCACGAGTGTTTTTTCGCCGATGGGGAGAAAAGCCCTCCGAGGGGCGGTGTTTTTTGCGATCAGCTTATCTGTGCTCGCTAAAGCTCCACTCAGGCTGATCTTGCGCCCCGGGCTCGTTGGCACTTCGTCATGTCCATCAGTCCAAAAAGGGCTGAGCTCCTTCTTCGTGTAACTTAGATTTCTCTCTCTCATGGGTTATTCCGCCGTTGAAGGGGCAGGCTCTGTTTGTAGGTTTGAAATGACTAGCGGCAAGTCTTACGATATATGTTCCATAAGGCGGGGCATGATTTCTACGAAGTTGCAGGGGCGGTGGCGGCTATCTAATTGATATTTTAAGATGCCGTGCCAGGCATCTTTACAGGCACCAGGTGATCCTGGCACACAAAAGACAAAGGTGTCTTTTATCAGGCCGCCACAGGCGCGTGATTGGATAGTTGAAGTGCCGATCTTTTCATATGACAATTGATGAAAGAGGGCTGAAAAGCCGTCAAT
The DNA here is from genome assembly GCA_021775385.1 of Hyphomicrobiales bacterium. Taxonomy (GTDB): domain Bacteria; phylum Pseudomonadota; class Alphaproteobacteria; order Rhizobiales; family HXMU1428-3; genus HXMU1428-3. The sequence goes on from JAJFHW010000147.1 coordinate 14,762, forward strand.
CTCTTTATCAAACAGTGGTTTAATTGCATCTGGTGTAACATCTCTACCGGTAAAGCCCGTGCCACCGGTTGTGATAACCGCGTCAATAGTTGCGTCATCAACCCATTTGTTTATTTGCTCCTGGATGGAAGGAATATCATCTTTAACAATGGAGCTTTCTGCTAAATTATGACCTGCTTCGATGAGCATATTAGAGAGAAGTGTGCCTGATTTGTTGTCACGTTCGGTTCTTGTGTCCGAAACTGTTAAAACCGCAATTGTAATTGGTGTAAAGGGACGTGTTTCATCAATGCCGGGCATGGTTTTCTCTTAAGTTTATTGAAGTTACAAAAATATCCTATTGCCATTTATTGGGTTATTGATTGAGCTGTGTCAAATAACAATCATTTAAAAGCTGATTGTTCGGTGCTTTTTTGGGGATTGAGCTTTTATTTTAGGTCTGGGCTTAGATAAAAACAACTACTGCTACGATTGCTAAAACACCCCAAACGCACATGTTTACAAATGAACGCAAGATGCCACCATCTTCTTCAATGGTGATGCCTGCTTTTCTAAGCACATAATTTCCCGGGGCAAAGAAAACCCATAAAAATAAGTTGAGAAGTTGCATATTCTTCAATCCTTTTATTTTTAGAAATATATAGATGTATTTTATATGCATCTTATTAGTTCCGCTTATATAATGCAATCAATTTTACTTTTAAGGATTTATGAGGTGCTTAATATTATTTAAGCGGAATGTGGAGGTCTGTTAGATACTCTTCCTCGGGGACCGCAAATGGGTCATTGAGGTATATTTCTAGCCAGGGGCGAGAACAATCCAGTTCTTCAGTTGAGCTTGGTAACCATTCATTGCGTAATTTTGCAAATTCAGCAGGCATATTATGATAGGGGCCTTTCATGGTGTGAATTGCGTATTTGCCAGTCTTAATCTCCATTTTAAAAAGATTGAGTTCTGGATTGTCTTCGAAATTCCCCTCATATGTTGTGCTTGCGACATACCTTGTTAATGGGCCCGGGGTAATGAAGGGATCATCCATGCCAAAGCCGATAATTTGTTTAGGCGTGATGCCATCTAAATTTTTTAATCCGGAAAACAATTGATCCCATGTTTTTGGGGCTGATTGTATGTAGGGGCCAAGTCCAACCGCACAAATGATATTGAAAGCTTCTAGGTTTTCAATTCTTACTTCCATTATGCTTCCTCTAACTGGGCTACTTATTTGGCCTCTAATTGAGTTTTTAATAATTGTAGATCTTGCCAAACGAGGCGTTTAGCGATGGGTGTTCGTAAAAGGTATGTAGGATGAAACGTTGCTAAGGTGTCCATTTTGTGAAGGTTATCGGGTATTTTTTTCCATTTACCTCTGAGTTTTGTAATGCCCGTTGTTGTTTGATAAATTTGTTTTGCGGTTTCTCCGCCCAAAAACAGGATGTTTTTTGGGGCGACGATCTCTATTTGCTTGTCTAGAAACGGGCGGCAAATGGCTGTTTCTTCCAAAGTTGGCGCGCGGTTTCCTGGAGGGCGCCAATAAACGAGATTGGTTATGTGGGCTGAATTTTCGTTTATACCTATAGACTTTAGCATACGATCCAGTAATTGCCCTGCCTCACCGACAAACGGTTTGCCGACGATATCTTCCTCACGGCCGGGTGCCTCACCTATGATCATTAGATCAGCTTTAGTTTCACCTCTGTAGAAGACTAGATTTTTTGCAGTTCTTTTCAAACCGCAGCCGTCAAATTCCATTAGAGTTTCTTTTAAATCTTCTAGAGAGTTGCATTTGCTGGCTAATTCTTTGGCTTTTTCTAAGGATGGAAGAGATAATGGAGCCGCTCTCCCACTGTTAGTTAATGTTGTGTTATTTAAAGGAGAGTTGTTTGTCGTTTGGTTTTGGGTTTTGCTTTCAGACAAGATATTTGAGGCCATGTTTGCTCGTTCAGCCGCAGTTGTTGAATGATGTGCCTGATTGTTGCGTTGTGGTTGGTGAGTATGGTTAGCTCTACTGCTTTTCTGAGTATTTTCCTGTGTATTGTCTTGAGGTTTTAACAGGTCTTTAATGAGGGATTGGTCAATGGTGCGGCCTTCATCAAACCAGTTAATGGGGGTTTCCTCGCAAGCAGAAACCACGCCCATATCCTCATACCAAGCTAAAATTGCTCGGAAATCTGATCGTTTCAGTGAATTTTCTGCGGTTTTTTCCATTTGTACTCTTGCCCGTCTCGTCATTTAGAGATTAAACATCTAACATGAGCTTGTTGCTGGTGCAAAAAATGAATTGTTGGAAAAAGCGCTACCAGCGTTAGAGGAGATTTTTATGGTTGATCAATCTGAGCTTCCTGAACGGGAAGCAATGGATTTTGATGTTGTTATTGTTGGCGCTGGGCCTGCGGGGCTTTCAGCTGCCATCCGTTTAAAACAACTGAATGAAGATATTAATGTTGTTGTGCTGGAAAAAGGTTCTGAAGTTGGTGCCCATATTCTTTCTGGTGCCGTTTTGGACCCAATAGGTTTGGATAAACTAATTCCTGATTGGAAGGAAAAGGGCGCTCCCTTAAACACTAAAGTGACCAGTGATAAGTTTATGATGTTTGGGCCGGCTGGTTCATTGCGTATTCCTAATTTTTTAATGCCGCCATTGATGAACAACCATGGCAATTACATTGTCTCTATGGGGAATGTTTGTCGGTGGATGGCTGAACAAGCTGAAGCTATGGGCGTTGAAGTTTTCCCGAATATGGCTTGTTCGGAGCTGATTTATGGTGAGAAGGGTGAAGTCACCGGTGTTGTTGCAGGTGAATTTGGGCTCACGACCGATGGTGAGCCGGGCCCGAATTATGAGCCTGGTATGATTTTGAACGGTAAGTATGTGATGCTTTCTGAAGGGGCGCGTGGGTCTCTTTCTAAGGAAGTGATTGCGAAATATGATTTAGATGCAAATTGTGATGTGCCAAAATTTGGTCTAGGCATTAAAGAAATTTGGGAAGTAAAACCTGAAAACCATCGCTTAGGTGAAGTTACCCATACTATGGGGTGGCCGCTTGGTCTTAAAAATGGTGGTGGATCTTTCATGTATCACTTGGAAGGCAACCAGGTTTATGTTGGTTACATTGTTGACCTTAATTATAAAAATCCACACCTTTCACCTTATAATGAATTCCAGCGTTGGAAGCATCACCCTGATATTGCTGAAGTTTTAGAAGGGGGCAAACGTGTTTCTTATGGAGCGCGTGTTGTTACCAAAGGTGGCTATCAATCTATTCCGAAAACTGTATTTCCTGGTGGTGCTTTACTTGGTTGCTCAGCTGGTTTGGTGAATTTACCTCGGATTAAGGGCAATCATAATGCGATGCTTTCTGGTATTGCAGCGGCTGAAGCTGCCCACAAAGCCATCGGTGCCGAGCGCTCTGGAGATGAGCTTATTGATTATGATGCTGAGCTTAGGTCTGGCCTGATTGGGAAAGACCTGAAACCTGTTCGCAATGTAGCGCCTTTGAGTGGCAAATTTGGACCGCTTGGAGGTTTGACGCTTGGCGGGTTTGATATGTGGTTTGCTACTATCTTTAGGTTTAACATTCTTGGTACTTTGAGCCATGGTAAGAATGATGCTGAAAGCACTGGTAAGGCCGCGGATTATTCTAAAATTAATTATCCAAAACCAGATGGGGTTCTTTCATTTGACCGCCTCACTAATGTGAGTTTTTCTGCGACCAATCATGGGGAAGAGCAACCTGTTCATTTGAAGCTGGCGGATACGTCTATTCCTATTGAACAGAACTTACCTGAGTATGCAGAACCTGCGCAATTATATTGTCCAGCAGGTGTTTATGAAGTGATTGAAGAAGAAGGGA